>JAADIC010000153.1:0-516 GCA_013151535.1 Alphaproteobacteria bacterium
CTATTTCGGCGATGATGATGCGTATCGCGCGTCAATCCAGTGGTGGATGAAAAATCGCCACGGCTGGGATATTGAAAAAGACTGGATATTTTCCACCCACGGGCTGGTTAATGGCACCGCCCTTTGTGTCGAGACATGGACGGAACCGGGCGACGGGGTGATCCTGTTCACGCCGGTTTATTATGTGTTCCACAAGATCCTGAATGCGGCGGGGCGGCGGATTATCGAATGCCCGCTGGCCAATGTCGATGGCCGCTATAAGATGGATCTGGAGCTGGCACAAAGCCTGCTGAGCGGCAACGAGAAGATGGTGATCCTCTGTTCGCCGCACAATCCCGGTGGCCGGGTCTGGAGCGCGGATGAGTTGCGCGCGGTGGCGGATTTCTGTGTGAAGAACGATTTGATTCTGGTGAGCGACGAAATCCACCACGATCTGGTTTTCCCGGGGGAAAAGCACAGCATCATGCAAAAGGTCGCGCCCGATATTGCCGATCGTCTGGTGATGCTGACCGCCGC
>JAADIC010000153.1:604-16117 GCA_013151535.1 Alphaproteobacteria bacterium
GCGCTCGGAATTTCGCCGAACGCGTTCGGGCTGCACCTGATAACGGCGGCCTATTCGCCCGAGGGGGCGGCTTGGGTTGACGCGCTGATGGCTTATCTTGACGAAAACCGGCGGATTTTCGATGCGGGTATCAACGCCATTCCCGGCGCAAAATCCATGGCGATGGAGGGAACCTATCTGTCATGGGTCGATTTCTCGGATACCGGTATGGATGCAGACGAGGTAACGCGGCGTGTGCGCCAGGAGGCCAAGCTGGCGGCCCATACGGGGGCAATTTTTGGTGCGGGAGGCGAGAGTTTCATGCGGTTTAATATCGGGATGCCGCGCTCTTATATCGTTGAGGCGGTCAGGCGGATGCAGGCGGCTTTTGCGGATATGCAATAGCTGACTTTGCGGGATTTCAAATCCTGCGCCCCAGTGAGCGGCACTTAAATCCAGGGTGAATCTTAATAATTGGCTAATGTGCCACTTGAAGTATTGTTCAATATCAATGTCTTATCGACCGCAACGCATCACCAGAAGGTTAATTAAACTAGAAAACCGGTTTATCGGTAGACCGGTCTGCCGGTGTACCGGTCTGTCGAGCTATCGGCCTGCCGGTTTTCCAATTATATCGGATAGTTTTCAGACCAAGCTGGACTTTCGCCAGGCTTTCGCCAATTTCACAAGATATGCATCCGCATACCGTTTTTCTGCGATGCAGCACTTGCGAAGGAGTGCGCAACATAATACCCAAGAGCCAAACAATAACGTAACATCCTTACGCACTGGAATCGCATCATGAGCTTTCGCATCCAACCCGCCGCCCCTGCCCGCCCGAACCGCTGCCAATTGTTCGGCCCGGCCTCCAATACAAAACTGTTTGAAAAGATGGCGGCCTCGGGCGCGGATGTAATCAACATTGATCTTGAAGACAGCGTCGCCCCCAATGATAAGGATCAGGCCCGCACAAACGCCATTGCCGCGATCAATAATGTGGATTGGAACAGCAAGTATCTGACGGTGCGGATCAACGGTCTGGACAGCCCCTATTGGTATCGTGATGTGGTTGACCTGCTGGAGCAAACCAACGGGCGGCTGGATCAGATTATGATCCCCAAGGCGGGCAATGCGATGGATATTTACGCTGTTGATGCACTGGTTTCCTCGATTGAAATGGCCAAGGGCGCACAAAAACCCATCAGTTTTGAAGCGATTATCGAAACCGCCGCCGGTCTATCCCATGTGGAAGAAATCGCCGCCGCCAGCCCGCGCATGCAGGCTTTGTCGCTTGGCGCTGCCGATTACGCGGCTTCGATGGGGATGCAGACCACCGGTATTGGCGGCACGCAAGCGGACTATTATATGCTGGAAGACGGTGAGGCTGGCGCGGATCGCGCCCGCCATCTGGCAGACCCTTGGCACATGGCGACTGTGGCGATTGTTTCGGCCTGTCGCACCCACGGCTTGCTGCCGGTTGACGGCCCGTTCGGGGATTTCTCGGACGAGGAAGGTTTTCGCGCCCAGGCCCGACGCTGCGCCACGTTAGGTATGGTCGGCAAATGGGCGATCCACCCCAAGCAAATCGCGCTGGCGAACGAGGTGTTCACCCCATCTGCGGCGAAAGTGGCCGAGGCGCGCGAAATTCTGGCGGCGATGGAGCAGGCCAAAAAGGACGGGCTGGGCGCGACCGTTTATAAGGGCAAGCTGATCGACATTGCCAGCATCAAGCAGGCCGAGGTGGTGGTGAAACAGGCGGAAATGATCGCCGGATGAGGGGTTTGACCATTCTGGCGACTACCGCAAGGAATGTCCCGGCCGGTCCCGATTCCCAAGCGGGTTTTTAGACCAGAGGAATGCAAATATCCGTCATCAGCTCCGCTTGCGGTGTGTCAAACGGCGAGTTCACATAGACCTCGTAAACCGGTTGATCCCGTGGCTCGCGGTTTGAATTGGGCAGCCAGTCGCCAAACAGATAGGTATAGGCTTTGCCCAGCTCCGCATACGGCCCGGTAAAGCGTAGCACCGCAGTGGGGCCACCGGCCACGTCAACCTCTTCCAGCCCGTCGGGCAGGGGCAAATCTTTGGGCACGATCAGCCCGGCATGCGAGCGCAGTTCGCTTTCGCTAGTTTGCGTTGGATCATCATAATAGACCGCCATTACACCCTTTACCTTTGGCATCAGATTGCGGGCCTTCACCATGGTCCAAAGCTGTTCAAAACTGCGGCCAAGCCCGGCATAGGCCCCCTTGTGAGGCAGGGCCACGAGGCGTTGTTCGGGCGCGTCTTTAATATCGACATCAAACATGTCCTTTTGTCCTTTTCTCAAGTGAAGTGACGGCGGTCCAGGTGCGCCCAGTTGCCGGAACGCAGTTGGTGATAGCCCGGTTTCAACTTTGAAAACACGACTGAAGCTCTGAATATTCGGATAGCCCACGCGCCGCGCCACCTCGGCCACGTTCAGACCATCATGGGCCAGCCAGCTTGCGGCGCGCTGCATGCGCACCCGGCGCACCGCTTGCGCACAGGTTTCGCCGGTCATCGCATGAAAGACCCGGTGCCAGTGAAAGCGCGACATCGCCGCCACATCCGCCAGCGCATCAAGCGACAGATCGCCCGCCGGATTGTCGTGAATATATTCCAGCACCCTAAGAAGGCGCTTTTCGTAAGAGTTGGCCAATGGTTATCCTTTGTTGTGTACCGGGCTGTGCTTGCCACGGGCCGAATGCACAAATCTTGCCGAATTCGGCGCACCAAAGTTCAGGCTACCTCTCAAGCGCGCGCCACCGGTTGACGCAAGATGGTTTTCAGCTTTTCGGGTGCGACCTTGCGCGGGTCCCCCAGATAAATCTCGTGATGCAGGCCACGTTCCTTTAGCCCGTTCTCGGGAATGAACCGCTGGTGCATGTCCCGCAAAACCGGACCCTCGTCATCATAAGGGCCAATATGCAGGGTCTGTACCACCAACCCCTCCTCAATATCTTCCAGCCGCACCGCATGTAACGTCGGTTCATCCGGCCCCGCCTGCTTTTTCTTTGCGGTCTTTTCAATGGTCTTTTTCAACACATTGGCCAGCGCAGAACCATCCACCCAATCCGGCTGACGGATCATCATGGTCCACTTCCATCTGTCTTTATCGCGTGAAATGAACGCCCCTATATCATCAGCCCACCACAACCCTTCCAGCGGCGGCACCACATGATCGACCCCTTGCGGCTTGCCGTGAAATTTCAGCCCGTAACTCAGGGCATAGAGGGCGGCAACAGCCCGGCCATAATCGACGTTTTTGGGATCACCAGCACCGTCGATCCTAAGAAAACGCATCCTGGAAATTTCCAGGATATCGAACCGTCCGGATTTGCCGGAATAAAACAACTTGTCGGTTTTCTTGAAATCGGTCTTTAGCATCAGGGCCTCCTGTTTTGTCGCGGGCAATCAATCCTGTTAACACCAGTTTAGCTGCACAAATCTTGCTGGATCGAGCCACAGAGGCAAAAAAACCTCGTTGAATTCAGGCGCGCCCGGGGTCATATATGGCACGAACGATGGCGTGAAGGGCCAGGATAATGCAAAACTATCTCGAATTTGAAAAACCGCTGGCCGAAATCGAAGGCAAGGCCGAGGAATTGCGTGCATTGGCGCGCCAGAACGACGAGATGGACGTCACCAAAGAGGCCGCCGCGCTGGACAAAAAGGCCGCCGATATGCTGGGCGAGCTTTACAAAACCCTGACCCCGTGGCGCAAATGCCAGATCGCGCGCCATCCGGACCGGCCCCATTGCAAAGATTACATCGAGGCACTGTTCACCGAATTCACCCCGCTGGCAGGGGATCGAAATTTCGCTGATGACCACGCCATTATGGGCGGTCTGGCGCGGTTCAACGACCGGCCCGTGGTGCTGATCGGCCATGAAAAGGGCCACGATACGAAAACCCGCATCGAGCGTAATTTCGGCATGGCGCGGCCCGAAGGCTATCGCAAAGCCGTTCGCCTGATGGATATGGCCGATAGGTTCGGCCTGCCGATTATCACGCTGGTGGATACGACCGGCGCATACCCTGGACGTGGTGCCGAAGAGCGTGGCCAGTCCGAAGCGATTGCGCGCTCCACCGAAAAGTGCCTGCAAGTCAAAGTGCCGCTGGTGTCAATCATCATTGGCGAAGGCGGCTCGGGCGGGGCGGTGGCATTTGCCGGGGCCAACAAGCTGGCGATGCTGGAGCATTCGGTTTATTCGGTGATTTCGCCCGAGGGCTGCGCCTCGATCCTGTGGAAGGATGCGGGCAAAATGCGCGAAGCGGCCGAGGCTTTGCGCCTGACCGCGCAGGATCTGGAAAAACTCGGCGTGGCCGATCTGGTGATCCCCGAACCTGTGGGCGGGGCGCAACGCGACCGCGCCGGTACGATCAGGAATGTTGGTGAGGCGATCGAGGCGATGCTGGTGGAACTTGAAGCGCTTGACCCCGATCAGTTGGTGCAGACCCGTCGCCAGAAGTTTCTGGATGTGGGCGGCAAAGGCCTGGCCGCCTGACCTCTATCGTAATTCGGACAATTGCCTGACCTACCGCACCCAAAGCTGACGCTTGGCGCGTGCCTCATAGCCCGCGTCATACTCTGCCCCGCCTTCGCGGCCCTGTGTCATCGCCTTCAGGAAATCACCCGCCGTCGGCAGACCCGGGTTGTCCGGCACCTCGCCCCAAAGATCTGCACGCAACAGGGCTTTGGCGCATTGGAAATAGACCTCGTCCAGCGTCACCACCAGAACCGTGCGCGGCAACATGCCTTTGCGTTCAAACTGTGCTCGCAACCCTTCATCCGTGGTGATCTTGCCGCGCCCGTTCACCCGCACCACGTTGTTAGACCCCTGCACCATGAACAGCAGCGACAGGCGGCTATCACGAATAATGTTGCGCAGGCTGTCATTGCGGTTGTTGCCAGCCCAGTCGGGCAGCAGAAGTGTGCGCGCGTCCTGAATGGCCACCACCGGCCCGTCATCACCGCGCGGTGTTCCATCCGTTCCCTCAGGGCCAATTGTGGACAGGATGCAGAACCGGGCAGCCTTGATCCAGCGCGCGTATTCCGGCGTCAGATGGTCCGCCACCTTGGCCAACGAGGTTGGCATCGGCGCACCGTAGATCGCCTCAAGATCGGCAATGTTGTCGATATGATCCATGTCAGACCCTTAGCTTTGCTTGCGATAGCCGCCCTCGGCCATCAGCCGCGCAGATTCAGTTTCGACGGTATTTTCGATTTCTTTCATGAACGCGGCGATCGGTTTACCGGCGGGAATTGGCGGCAGAAACTCGACCACCGCGACGCCTGCGCGGATGTTCAGAAACTTCTTGGGCCAGAACAGGCCAACATTGGTCGCCGCCGGAACGCAATCCTTGTTCAGCCCCTCATAAAGCGCGCCCGCGCCGATTTTGTAGGGCTTGTAATCACCCGGTAGAACCCGCGTGCCCTGCGGGAAAATCACCAACTGGCCGGGGTCATCCTTGTCACTTTCAATCGAGGCCAGCATTTGCTTGATCGCCGCCCCTTTCGCCCCCCTTTTAACCGGGGCCGAGCCAACGCGCTTGGCGTAAACACCGATGAACGGCGTATAAAGGATCTCGCGTTTCATGATGAATTTCGGCCGTGGCAAAGCATTGAAGATCATTAGAATATCAAGGAAAGACTGGTGTTTTGAGACGACGATCTCGCCGCCTTTGGGCGGTGTGCCGCGGATTTCAACCTTGATGCCGACGATCCAGCGGGCAAAGAAAAACACACTTTTGCAATAGAATTTCAAGACATTATAAGTCTTATCGCGCGAGATCATCGCGTAAGGTGCTGCCAGCGTCCCAAGCAGGGCCATGTAAAGATAAATCACAAAGATGAACAGGGCGGCGCGAATTTTTGCAATCATGTCAGGCCTCTAAGGGTTTTGAACGCCGCCGCGCGGGTGGCCCAGAAGGCCACGATTGCCGACAGTGGCGGGATTAGAAGTGGATAGGCCCAGTGCCAGCCGACAAAGCCAAGCCCTGTCAGAAACGCGCCTTCTTCAGCGGCGGCGGGCAGCAGAAACACCGCCAGCATGGCCGCAAGTGTACCGAACAAGCCGCCCATGAAGGCGCGGATGGTGAAACGGCGCACAAAAGCGCGCGCGATATAGGTGTCGCGCGCACCGACGAGGCGTAAAACCGATATGACGGTGGAATTGGCCGACAGGGCCGCATTGGCCGCAAGCGTAATCATCGCCGCCGTGGATACCGCAATCAAGGCCAGCGAAAACGCCGCCAGCAGGCGAAGGCGCGACGCGGCGCTGACCAGCGGTTGGCGCCATCTGGTGTGGTCGTCAAACACCGCCCCGGGGGCCTCAGCCGCGAGGCGCAGGCGCAGGCCCTCTATGTCGGGGCCGGCACTTTCCTCGACCACCTCGATCAGGCGGGGGATCGGCAAATCATCCAGCGGCAGGTCGGGGCCGAACCATGGTTCCAGCAATTTACGTTGTTCGGCATCTGTCAGCACGCGGGCGGATTTGATGCCGGGCGTGGTTTCCAAAACCTTGAGAACGGCGCGTGACTGGGCTTCCATCTGACCTTGCGGCGCTGAAATGCGCACGGTGGCGGTGCGGGCAAGCTCGGCTGACCAGCGATCCGCCAAACGGCCGGTGGCCAGCGATAAGGCCAGCGCGAACACCGCCAGAAAGGCCATCGCGCCTGCGGTGAACGTGGTCAGGCGCGCGGTATAGCCCGAGGGTGGCACCACCCGATCAGCCTTTTGATCGCCACCCAGCAGGGTGGATAATTTGCGCAAGATCGCCATCACAAATCCGCCCCGGCCAGTTGCAAGCGCCGGTTCTGGATACGCAAGACTCGGGCCGAGGTCTGGCTTTTGACGTTGCGGATCAGGTTCAGATCATGGGTGGCAATCAGGATGGTTTTGCCCATACGGTTGAGTTCAACCAGCAATTTCATCAGCTTAAGCGCCATTTCCCAATCAATATTGCCGGTTGGTTCATCTGCGATAATCACATCGGGCGACATGATGACGGCGCGCGCCAGCGCTGCGCGTTGGCGTTCACCGCCCGACAGTTGCGGCGGCAAGGCATCAGCGCGCTTTGACAGGCCGACCCATGACAGCAATTCGTTCAGATTACCAAGCTCTGCCTCGGCATCACGCCCCGATACATCCAGCGGCAGGGCGATATTTTCGGCCAACGTCAAATGATCCAGAAACTTGCAATCCTGATGCACGACCCCAATGCGTCGCCGCGTATTGGCCACCTGATCGCGGCTCATATTGCGCACATCGGTGTCAAAAATATTGACCTGCCCGCCGCTTGGCAGCAATTCCATGTAACAAAGCCGAAGCAGCGTGGTTTTGCCGGAACCGGATGGCCCGGTCAGAAAATGGAACGAGCCGGGCGCAAGGCGCAGGTTCAGCTCGGTTAAAATATCACCGCCGCCATAGGAATAGGCGGCATTTGCCAGCTCGATCAAACGTCTGCTCCGGTTTTCGGCCCTGTTGGTCGGGCTGATTCTGTGTTGCCAATTCTTGCCCAGCGCACCGGGGGTTGCAATCTTTTGGACATGTACCAGATACTTGGAATGATTGGCAGGCCCCGTTACAAGTAAATACGGCGTTGATTCGCCGGTTTCTTGAGCAGGTCCAACATCTTGGGGGTTTCATGCGTCTGGTTTGCCCGAATTGTGCAGCCCAATACGAGGTCGATGCAAGCGCGATCCCCGAAGACGGGCGCGATGTGCAATGCGCCAATTGTGGCAATACATGGTTTCAGCCGCCTGAAGCGGGCGAACCAGAAGAAGCGGTTGCGCCCGTCGTTGAGCCCGATGATCTAGATGATCTGGACGAGGAGCAGGACGGGGACGAACCTGTACAAGACCCACCGCTAACCCGACCACCAGCCACCCCGGTTGACCAATCAGTTCTGGATATTCTGCGCCAAGAGGCCGAGTTGGATGCAACCACCCGTCAGGCCGAGCCTGAAACGGAGCCTGAGCCAGTTCCTGAGCCTGAGCCAGAACCTGCCGAGCCTAGTTTGGCCGAACGGGCGGCGCAAAACCGTTTGTCAGCCAGACGGGATCGCGACATGCGTGTCAACCCGGCCCCACCTGCCGAGGCCGGATATGGTGAGGTCACGCCCGAGCCTGAATACGCCCCCGCGCCGCAACGCGCACAGGCACCCGAACAGGCACTCGAACCGGGCGATCTTGGCTTGCCGGATGTGGATGCGCTGAATTCAACCCTGCGCCCGGCGGATGACAAGGGTCGCGCGCGCGAAGAAAAGCGTGGGCGTGCGAAAAAGCCGGGCAAACGCGGCAACAGCTTTGGGTTTTACCTGGCGGTTCTGATTTTTCTGGTGCTGCTGGCGGCTTATGCCCTACGCGCCCAGATTATTGACGCGGTTCCGGCCAGCGAGCCTTATTTGATCCAATACGCGGTGCTGGTGGATGCGGCCCGTGTGCAGGTTGAAAGCGGTATGCTGGCGCTGATTGAAGCGGTGAAGAACCTGATTGCGCGGTTTGTTTAAGGGGAAAATTTTTCCCGAAAAATTTTCAGCATAATAATTTTCGATAAAATTATTCGGGCTGTCCTAAAACCGATCCAGCAGTCTTTCCAGATAATCCAACTCGATCTTGGGGCGGCTTTTGTCACCCGAGCGCCGCCGGATTTCATCCATCAATTCACGCGAGCGCATCACCGGATCGTCGCCGTTCAGCAGGTTCCGTTCCGAACCGATCCGCCCCGTGGTTCCGGCCTGACGGCCCAGCGGATCACGGTTTGAGTCAGGGTCCGGGCTACCAGCCTGATCGCCCTGACGGCCCATATTGCCATCCTGATTGCGGGCCAGTTCCTGCCCGAGGTTTTCCAACCCTTCGCGCAGAGCCTCAAGCGCATCGGCCTGCCGGTCGAGCGCTTGCGGCAAATCATCCTGACGCAGGGCATCACCCGCCTCGCCCATTTCGCGCTCGGCCCGACGCAAAGCCTCGCGCGCCGCCTGACCTTCCTCAGAATTGGTGGCGGGCAGGTTGCCACGCTGACGCTCAAGCAGGTTGCGCAGGGCGTCTTGGCGCTCGGCCAGATTGCGCTGGGTCGGATTGTTGTTACCTTGTTGCGGGTCATTGCCTTGACCGTTTTGGCCCGGCTGGCTGGGTTGTTGGCCCGGCTGGCCTTGCTGGCGCTGGCCGTTGAAATCTTCCTGCATCTGGCGGAACGCCTCGTCCGACAGGTCTTGCTGCTGGCGCATGGTGTCGGCCAGATCGCGCATGCTTTGCTGGCCTTGCCCCTGCCCCTCGCCTTCTTGCCGGCGCGCGGTTTGCATGTTTTCCATCATCTGGCGCAATTGATCCAGAAGCTGCTGGGCCTCTGCCATTCGGCCCTCTTTTGTCAGCTCCTGAATGCGGTCCAGCATCTGCTGGAGCTGGTCGCTGGTAATCTCGCGCGCCTCGCCGTTTTGGGCCTGAGTTTGATCGGGGTTCTGTTCGGCCTCACGCGCCAGTTGCTCCAGATACTCCTGCATGGCGCGGCGTAAGTCTTCGGTCAGGGCCGCGATTTCATCATCCGTCGCGCCGTTCTGAATGGCCTCGGACAGGCGCTCCTGGGCGCGGCGCAGGCGTGCCTGGGCGTCCGACAGATTGCCGTCCTCGATCATCAGGGCGACCTTCCACAGCATGTCGCTAACCTCGTCGCGCAGATCATCAGACAGGGCGTCGCCTTTACGAAATTCCAGCCGCCGAATGGCGCTGCGCAGCATCAGATAGGCCTTTTGGTTGTCAAAAATATCCTCGGGCAGGTAGGACACGGCGCGCAGAACCTGCGCCACACGGGTGACGTTTTCACGGTTCCACAACAGGTCACGACGCTGTTCAACCACGGCGGCGGCCAATGGGTCAAAGAACCGGCGGCCGGGCAGGATGATATTTTCCGGCGCGGCATTGGCGTTTTGCTCATGCGCGTCGGTGACATTGAGGGTCAGTTCCACCGGCAAACCGGCCCATGGATGCTGTGACAGATCTTCGATCAGGATGTCGTTGAAATTCTTCGTACCGCCGGAAAACGGCAGCGGGATGTCCAGTACAATCTCGGGCCTTGGCTCGGGCGGCAGCGCCAGGCCATAGCGCCGGTCAACAGCCGCAAAATCAAGGCGCAGGGTCGCGGTGCCGCCAACCACGCCGTAATCATCCGAGGCTTGAAATCCCAGCTTCATCTCGCCATTGGGGCTGCGTTCAACCGGGCCATCAAGCGCGATGGTCGGTGGTGCATCGGCTATCATGTTGACCTGCCAGACCCGATCCGTGCCATTGCCGGTGATCCGCAGCTCGCCGCTTTGGGCGATGGTGAAATCCAGATCAGCCGGCTGGTCTTCACCTTTGAGCGGTGCGCCGGACAGGGTTTCACTAACCGTTATATCTTCCACATCGCCGTAAAGGCGCAGGGTGACTTTGCTGCCTTCGGGGATGGGCAAGGCCTCAAGCCCGGTGGCATCATTCAGATAGATGCCGGGCAATCCGGTATAGCGCGGCGGTTCGATCCAGCCTTCAAAGACCGGGCCACCTGCCACAACCTCGCCCGCGCCGGGGGTCAGAATTTCGCTCAGGCTGCTGCGTGTGACCGAGCCAAACAACAGCGCCATGGCCAGCGCCGTGACCGCCATGTAACGCAAACCGTAAGGATCACGATCAGAGATTTTGAGGTCGGGTTCAACCGTTTCGGCCCTTGAGGCCTGTTCCGCCATACGCGCCACATGGGCCCGCCAGATCGCGGTTGAGGCACCGTCTTGCGCCCCGATGGCTTGCATATCCCAGAGCGCAGTTAGGGGGCGGCCCTTGAGGGATCGGTCGATCCTGTCGGCGGCCTCCTCCATACGAGGCCAGCGGAACCGGCGCAGGCCGTAATAGAGCGACGCGGCAAGTCCCGCGACGCCGATCAGGGCCAGCACATAGGCCAACTCAACCGACAAATGCGCCATCAGGCGAAACGCCAGCACAGCCCAGATCACAAAACCCCATGACCAGAATGGCCAGAATGCGCGCGTGATGTTTTCGGCCAGCATTCCGGCGCGGGTCAGCCGCAAGGGCCAACGCAGGGCTTTAAGCGCCCTTGCCTTCAGCATGAGTTGGGTCGAAGAAATCTCAATTTTGCGGTCTTGCTTGCGCATCACACTCCTTGCGCGAAACTGTTTACCCTAAAGCCATACAGGCATTGTATCGCGGTTTATCATCTCTTCAAAGCTCGGGCGCGCCCGTATGACGGCAAATTGATCGCCCTCCACCAGAACCTCGGGGATCAGCGGGCGGGCGTTATATTCCGACGCCATGACCGCACCATAAGCCCCTGCCGAACGAAACGCCACCAGATCATCGGCCTGAAGCGGTGCCATATTGCGCTGTTTGGCGAAAGTGTCGCCGCTTTCACAAACCGGGCCGACGATATCGACCAGCGATTGCTCGGTGCCCGGCACGGGTTCAACCACCGGAATGATGTCGTGATGGGCTTCGTACATGGCGGGGCGAATGAGGTCGTTCATGGCGGCGTCAAGGATCAGGAAATCACGGCCCTCGCCGTGTTTCAGATAGATCACCGAGGCCACCAGAATGCCGGCATTACCCGCGATCAGCCGACCCGGCTCAATCTCGATCTCGCAGCCCAGATCACCGACGGTACGGCGCACCACTTCGCCATATTCGATGGGCAGCGGCGGGGCTTCGTTGGAGCGCTCGTAGGGGATACCAAGGCCACCGCCAAGATCAAGGCGTTTGATGTTGTGACCGTCGGCGCGCAATTGATGGGTTAGATCGGCGACCTTGTTGAACGCCGCCTCGTAAGGGGCGAGATCGGTCAATTGGCTGCCGATATGCACATCAATGCCAACCACTTCGATGCCCGGCAAGGCGGCGGCCTGCTGGTAGGCCGCACGCGCTTTGGCTATCGGGATACCGAACTTGTTTTCCGACTTGCCGGTGGCGATTTTGGCGTGGGTTTTGGCGTCAACATCGGGGTTCACGCGGATGGTGATCGGCGCGATCTTGCCAAGGCTGGTGGCGACGCGGCTCAGCGCCATCAATTCCGGCTCGCTTTCCACATTGAACTGGCGGATGCCGCCTGTGAGGGCTAGTTTCATTTCGGCAGGGGTTTTGCCAACGCCGGAAAAAACGATGCGGTCGCCCGGCACACCGGCAGCCCGCGCCTTGGCGTATTCACCGCCTGAAACCACGTCGATGCCTGCGCCAAGATCGGCCATCAGCTTGAGGATCGCCAGATTGCCGTTGGCTTTCATGGCATAGCAGATCAGGTGATCCATGCCAGCAAGCGCCTCTTCAAACAGGCGAAAGTGGCGGCGGAATGTGGCGGCGGAATAGAGGTAAAACGGCGTGCCGACGGCTTTGGCGATCTCGGCCACGGCGACGTCTTCGGCGTGTAACTGGCCGTTTTTATAGAGAAAATAATCCATGTCAGGTAACCGGCCTTGTGCGTAGGAACAGGAATAGCGGCAGGGCGGCGGAGACGCCGATCAGATAGATAATGGGGATGCAGATCAGCACCCAGTAGTCTTTGCGAATATAGGTTTCGGCCAATATCCATGTATTGAGCGCGAAGGCCGAAATCAGCAGATCGTAATAAAGCCCGGTGGTCGCGCCATTGGCCTTCCATGCGGCGATCAGGGCCAAGGGGCCTGCACCGGTTTCCTGCATCCACGGCAGATAAGCCATCATCGGGATGATGGTGCCGAGGATGGCGAACCCCAGATAGATCATTCTTAGAACTGACATTTTCCGCCCTTATGTGGTGGCTGTTGATGCTTTGGTTTGAAGAATTTTATCGATAATTCTTCTGGCTGAAAATTTTTCGGAAAAATTTTCTGTGTCAGCTTGTGGTTTTTGCTGGCGGCGTCAATGGCTCACCGTCAATGCCGCAACCGGACAGGAACAGGGTTCCGGCAAATGCCAGTATCAGCAGCTTTTTCATTTTAGCACCTCTTTCCAGCGGGCGATTTGGGCGCGGACCTGATCGGGCGCGGTGCCGCCGTAGCTTGTGCGGCTCTGGGTCGAGTTTTGCACCGTAAGCACATCATAAACCGCGTCTGTTATATCCTTGCACACGCCCTGCATATCTGAAAGCGCCAGTTCCGGCAAATCGCAGCCCTGATCCTCGGCCAGCTTGACCAGCGCGCCGGTGACGTGATGGGCCTCGCGAAACGGCATGTCCAGCATCCGCACCAGCCAGTCAGCCAGATCGGTGGCGGTGGAGAAACCGGCGGCGGCGGCGGTTTCAAGTTGTGGTTTGTTCGGGGTCAGATCGCTGACCATACCAGTCATCGCGGCCAGTGCCAGCATCAGGCTGTCGGCGGCGTCAAACACCTGTTCTTTGTCTTCCTGCATGTCCTTGGAATAGGCCAGCGGCAGACCCTTCATAATCGTCAGCAGTGCAATCAATGAGCCGTTGATGCGGCCGACCTTGGCGCGGATCAGCTCGGCCGCGTCAGGGTTTTTCTTCTGCGGCATGATGCTGGAACCGGTCGAGAAACGATCCGACAGGGTGACAAATTTGAACTGGGCTGACGACCAGATCACCAGTTCTTCGGCAAAACGCGACAGGTGGGTGGCGCAGATCGAAGCCGAAGACAGGAAATCGAGCGCGAAGTCGCGATCACTGACCGCATCCAAAGAATTGGCCGAGGGTGCATCAAAACCCAGCGCTTCAGCCGTCATATGCCGGTCAATTGGAAACGAGGTGCCAGCTAAAGCCGCCGCCCCCAGCGGACTTTCGTTCATGCGAACGCGCGCGTCCCGCATGCGCGACAGATCACGGCCAAACATTTCCACATATGCCATCATGTGGTGGCCCCAGGTCACCGGCTGGGCCACCTGCAGATGGGTGAAACCGGGCATGACTGCATCCGCGCCATCTTCGGCCTGAACCAGAAACGCGCCGATCAAGGCCTCTAGCCCCCCAATGGAGGCATCCATCTGGTCGCGCACCCATAATTTGAAATCTGTCGCCACCTGATCGTTGCGCGACCGCGCCGTGTGCAACCGCCCGGCGGGCTCGCCGATCAGCGCGGTCAGCCGACTTTCGACATTCATGTGGATGTCTTCCAGCGCGGTTGAGTATTCAAACGTGTTGTTCTCGATTTCTGACAATACGGTGAGCAGGCCTTCCCTGATCGCACCGGCATCGTTATCGGTAATGATACCACAAGCCGCCAGCATATGTGCATGGGCGCGTGAACCTTGGATGTCCTGACGGGCCATACGCTTGTCAAAGCCGATGGAAGCGTTGATCGCTTCCATGATGGCATCGGGACCTTGGGCAAAGCGACCGCCCCACATTGTGTTGGAGGTTTTGGATTTAGACATTGCAACTCTTTCAGACAGGAGACCCGACATGACCCGAGCCTTTTTCTCAGCGTTGCTATACGCGGCCTTGGCCTTTGGTGCAAACCCCGTCCTTGCCGCCCCACTGGATCGTGAAACTCTGCTGGAAATGCGCAAGGGCGAGACCCGCAAACTGGCTATTCACAAGGTGCCGGAAAAGCTGCCGCTATTTACCCTGCTGGACATGGATGACAACGAGCGCTCCATGGACGAATTCAAGGGCAAATATGTGGTGATGAATTTCTGGGCCACATGGTGCGCGCCGTGCCGCAAGGAAATGCCGTCGCTTGCGGCACTGCAGGCCAATCTGGGGAGTGACGAGTTTGAAGTGGTGCTGATCGCCGCCGGACGCAACCCGAAGCCTGCGATTGCCAAGTTTTTCAAGGAAATCAATATGGTGGAGCTTGAAACCCTGCGCGACCCGACCCAGCAATTGACCAATCTGATGGGTGTGTTCGGTCTGCCGCTGACCGTCATCCTGAACCCCGAGGGGCTGGAGATCGCCCGCATGCGCGGCGATGCCGACTGGAGTGCCGACGAGGTTATCGAGTTTCTGGAAGCGATGATCGCGGGCGACGGGGTTTAGCGCCTGCCCCGCCGTCATTATTGACTCTGGATTGCCCCTCGCCCAATTTGGCACGGTATATTCATGATTGTGGAGCTTTGGCGTGCCTCTCGAAATCCTGCTGCCTATGGTGGTCATCGGCATCATCTGCATCGTGCTGTTGATCCACTGGATGCGCCCGACGCCGGAATTTCGGCTGGAGGACAGGAAGCAAGTGGCCGATATCTGGGCGCATCGCAATCCCGAAAATACCGCAAGCACAATTCATCTGAACGGCGCGCGCAGCCATGCGCTGATTGAAACCGCACAAGGGTTTGGGCTGGTCTGGGTATTCGGGGCCGATCCGGTCACCCGCCTGCTGGATCAGCCGTTTGAGCTTGAAGCAAGCGGCAGCGGCCTGCGCATCCTAACCCACGACTTTACCGCACCGCGCGTGGACATCGTGCTCGATACCGCCGAAATTACCCGCTGGAGCGATATTTTGAGGCCAAAACTATGAGCGATCTGACTTATCCAGATGTGGTGAATTTCACCGTGCCGCTGTTCGTTGTCGCGATTTTGATCGAGCTGGTCTGGATCAAATGGAAGGG
>JAADIC010000299.1 GCA_013151535.1 Alphaproteobacteria bacterium
ACAAGACCATCGCCATCGAAAGCGGTGCCCATTTTGAAGGCTCGGTGCAGCGGCAAGACGATCCGTTGAACACCAAGTCAAGCAAGCCGGTTCCCAAGGCGGCACCAGCCCAGGCGGCGACCGGCAAGTAGCAATTCCGGCGGTGTTAGTCTGAACGGCCTGTCAGTGCGGCGGGCCGTTTTTTCTGTCTGCGCCTCTGATGGCTATCTTTTCCGGGTTGGCGTCAGAGCCTCGCGGCGTCAATCCCCTTGCGCCTCGGCCCTTGATTTTCCCGCCACGTCCTGGGCCAGAACCGCCGCCATGAAGGCATCCAGATCACCATCCAGAACCCCTTGCGTGTCCGAGGTTTCCTCGTTCGTGCGCAGGTCTTTCACCATCTGGTAGGGCTGCAAAACATAGCTGCGAATCTGGTTGCCCCAGCCCGCATCGCCCTTGCTTTCATGCGCCTCCTGAATGCTTTCGGTGCGTTTGCGCATTTCCATCTCGAACAGGCGGGATTTTAGCGCCGCCATGCAATTGGCGCGGTTCTGGTGTTGGGATTTCTCGGACGATGTCACCACGATATTGGTCGGAATATGGGTGATGCGCACGGCGCTGTCCGTGGTGTTCACATGCTGCCCACCGGCACCGCTTGAGCGGTAAGTATCAACCCGAATATCCGACGGGTTGATATCGATTTCAATGTTGTCATCCACCACCGGATAGACCCAGACGCTGGAAAACGAGGTATGGCGGCGCGCGTTGCTGTCATAGGGCGAAATCCTGACCAGCCGATGCACCCCGCTTTCGCTTTTCAACCAGCCGTAAGCGTTGTGGCCCTTGATCTGATAGGTGACCGATTTGATCCCGGCCTCATCCCCAGCGCTATAGGCCATGGTTTCCACCTTGTAGCCCTTCTTTTCCGCCCACCGCACATACATTCGCGCCAGCATCGAGGCCCAGTCGCAGCTTTCGGTGCCACCAGCGCCGGCATTAACCTCAAGAAAGGTGTCATTGGCGTCCATTTCACCGTCCAGCAGCGCCTCGATCTCTTTTTGCGCCGCGAGTTTATGCAAGGCTTTGATGGCGGTTTCGGCTTCGGTGACAACCTCGGCGTCGTCTTCCATTTCACCCAGTTCGATCAAATCGAGGTTGTCCTGAAGATCCTGCGCCAGCGATTTGTAATTCTCCATCGCATCCACCAGCGCCTGGCGCTCGCGCATCAGTTTCTGCGCACTCGCCGGATCGTCCCACAGCTTGGGATCCTCGGACATGGCATTAAATTCTTCCAGCCGGTGATCGGCGGTTTCCCAATTCATCCGCTGGCGCAGGAGATCCAGCGATTTCTCGATTTCGCTGGCGATATTTTCGATTTCCGCGCGCATTTATATGGCCCTGACCTGTTGTGTTGCGCAGGTTTTAGAGCGTGGCCGCAGGCGCGTAAAGGTGAAGCGTGTTTGCTAAGGAAGCTCTGATTAAGTAGGGATTTTGCAGAAATGCCAGCCCCCGACCGGGTGGGGGCAAGGTGCGCGGGGCCTGGTCGCCATTGTCATTCCAATTATGCAAGCCTTATCAATAGTTTGATCCGTTGCAATAGCCCGCCCCCGCCATGGGGCGGTCGGGGGCTGGCATTTCTGCAAAATGCCGAGAGGGATATTGTTCAGAGGTTCCCAAGCCAAGGGCGAGCAATGAAAAAGCCGGACCCCTTTACAGGATCCGGCCATAATGACCTGCTATTGGCGCGACTTAACCCACCAGTTCCAGACCGGAAAAGAAAAATGCGATCTCTTCGGCAGCGGTTTCAGGCGCGTCGGAGCCATGCACCGAGTTTTCGCCGATCGACAGCGCGAAATCCTTGCGGATGGTGCCGTCAGCCGCGTCCGCCGGGTTGGTGGCACCCATAACTTCGCGGTTCTTGGCAATGGCGTCTTCGCCTTCCAGCACCTGCACGACGATGGGTTCGGAAATCATGAACTCGCACAACTCGCCAAAAAATGGCCGTTCGGAATGCACGCCGTAAAAGCTCTGGGCTTGGGCCAGTGTCAACTGGATGCGCTTGGAGGCGACGATGCGCAGGCCTGCGGCCTCGAACTTGGCGGCGATGGCACCCGTTAGGTTGCGTTTGGTGGCATCGGGTTTGATGATCGAGAATGTGCGTTGGATTGCCATGGTCTGGCCTTTCTAAAGGATGATTTGCGCCCCACTAACACGCAATTTTCACCTTGAAAAGCTGCGATTTCAACGCCCGTTGACACGCCCTGCCCGATCAGGGCAAATGCCCGCCATGTTACGCATCAACGATATCACATTCTCGATCGAGGGCCGCCCACTGTTTGAGGGCGCCAGCGCGGTCATTCCCACCGGTCACAAGGTTGGTTTTGTCGGCCGCAATGGCACCGGCAAGACCACTTTGTTCAACCTCATCACCGATAAACTGGTGCTGGAGGATGGTACAATTTCCGTGCCCAAAGGCGCGCGCATCGGTGGCGTGGCGCAGGAAGCCCCCGCCAGCGATATGTCGCTGCTGGACACCGTGCTTGAGGCTGATACCGAACGCACCGCCCTGCTGGCCGAGGCCGAAACCGCGACTGATCCCACCCGCATTGGCGATATTCACGGGCGATTGGCCGATATCGACGCCTATTCAGCCGAAGCCCGCGCCGCCTCGATCCTGTCGGGGCTTGGTTTTGACGTGGTTGCCCAGGCCCGCCCCTGTGCCGATTTTTCCGGCGGTTGGCGCATGCGGGTGGCGCTGGCGGGTGTTCTGTTTGCCCAACCGGAAATCCTGCTGCTGGATGAGCCGACCAACTATCTTGATCTTGAGGGCACGATCTGGCTTGAAACCTATCTGGCGAAATACCCGCACACGGTGCTGGTGATTTCGCATGACCGTGAATTGCTGAACCGGTCGGTCAACGCGATTCTGCATTTGGAGAATCGCAAGCTGACCCTGTGGACGGGTGGTTATGACCAGTTTGACAAGCTCAGGCGCGAAAAACAGGCGCAGGCCAGTGCGGCCAAGAAGCGGCAAGACGCGCGGCGCGCCCATATGCAATCTTATGTGGACCGGTTCCGCTACAAGGCCAGCAAGGCCAAACAGGCGCAAAGCCGTTTGAAGATGATCGAGCGTATGCCAGCGATTACGCTCGATGGCGAAGGCGCGACCATTGCGTTCAATTTCCCCTCGCCCGAGGAGCTGTCACCGCCGATTGTCAAGCTCGAGGATGTCAGCGTTGGTTATGACGGTATCGCAGTTCTGCGCGGGCTTGATCTGCGCATCGATCAGGATGACCGGATCGCGCTGCTGGGGGCCAACGGGCAAGGAAAATCCACCCTTTCCAAGCTGTTGGCGGGTAAACTTAAACCATTAACCGGCAGCCTGCACGCCTCCTCCAAACTGCGCATCGGCTATTTCGCCCAGCATCAGGTGGACGAGCTGGAGCTTGACGAAACCCCGATCCAGCACATGCGCCGCCTGCGCCCCGGTGAAACCCCGGGCAAGCTGCGGGCGCGGCTGGCGGCTGGTGGGTTGGGGGCTGAGCAGGCGGAAACGCTGGTTGGCAAGCTGTCGGGCGGGCAAAAATCGCGCTTGTCGCTGCTGATTGCCACCATTGATGCGCCGCATATTCTGATACTGGACGAGCCGACCAACCATCTTGATATTCAAAGCCGCGAGGCTTTGGTGCGCGCACTGACCGATTATCAGGGTGCGATCATTCTGGTCAGCCACGACCCGCATCTGGTGTCGATGACGGCGGATCGTCTGTGGCTGGTGAAGGATCAGAAAGTCACGGTTTTTCAAGAGGATATGGCGGCTTACCGCAAGTTGCTGCTGTCTGAACGCGGCTCGGGCGGGGCGGTGGCCAGGCAGGAAACGAAGGCAAAAAGGAAGGCGAAAAAAGGCCCCGAAAAACGCCGTCAGACCGCCCCTTTGCAGGCCGAACTGTCAAAATGCGAGGCGCGGATTGCCAAGCTCGAGGATATTCGTGTGAAACTGGATGCGCGCCTCGCTGATCCGGCATTGTATCAAGCCAGCGAAAAGGGAGTGTTTGAGGCGTTGCAGGCCAAAAGTGTTGAGCTGAATACCGCCATGAAACGGGCAGAAATTCTGTGGATGGCGGCGGTTGAAAAGCTGGATGCGGCCAAGGGCTTGTAATTTGCCGGCGAACCGCCAGATTCAATTGAGTATTTGCGGAACAATGAAAGACCGGTTTTGGATATAGGCGGCGACAGTATCGGGCGGTTGATTTATGTGGTCCTTCTGCTGGTGATCGTTGGCGGCTGGTTTTTTGCCCAGAATCGCCAGAAGCTGAACAAAAACCTGCAACAGGCGATCCTTTGGGGGTTCCTGTTTGCCGGGGCTGTTTTGCTTTATGGTGTCAAAGACGATTTGCGCCAGCAAATCAGCCCGCGCGCCGCTGTTCAAACTGAAAATGGCCAGATCATTTTGCGCCGGGCCTCGGATTTACACTTTTACGCGAGCTTGAAGATCAACGGCCAAGACATTGAATTCATTGTTGATACCGGTGCAAGCGATATGGTTTTATCGCGCCAGGATGCGATCAAGGTTGGGCTTGATCCGGCGAAACTGGTTTATTTCGGCTCGGCCCAAACTGCCAATGGCGCGGTGAAAACGGCGCGGGTCAAGCTGGATAGCGTTACGTTTGGCGGCGTCACCGACACAAGTGTCACCGCTTTTGTCAATGACGGCGAGATGTTCGGCTCGCTTTTGGGGATGAGCTATCTTTCGCGGTTCTCACGGCTTGAAATTGCCGGCGACCGGCTGATATTGACCCGTTGAAATCTAGTTTTTCGTCGCCTTCACCTGCCAGCCGCCATCTTCCTGGGACCAGTATTTTGCGGGCAATCCGGCCTCGGTCAGGGTTTTCCATTGGCTGCGCGCGTGGTTGAGTGCGGCCTCGTCATTGCCGTCAAACACCACACAAACCCTTGTAAATTTGGTGGCTTCTTCGGCTGACACCTCGGCCTGATCGACCGCGAACAGAATGTCGGCAGTGTTGCTGTTCGCCGCATCGCCTGTCAACAAAACCGGCTGATCCGCATCATGCGCACCACCCGAAAGCCCATGCGCCGGAAAATCCGTATCGGCGCAGGCCAGCCACAACCGCCGATCCAGCCAATCGAGCCGCGCCGCCACGCCGCCGCGTACCAGCGCTTTCCAGCCGCGCACCCGGGTTTTGGCCAAGAGCTCGGGCAAGGTCACCTCAAGCGGCGAGCGGGTCAGGTGATAGAACAAAATTTCGGCCAACGCTTTAACTTTCGTAAGTGTCGCGGATCATGCGATCCAGCGCCATCACCCCCCAACCGGTCGCACCTTTGGGGGCCAGGTCACTGTCTTTACTCAACAAAGCCACACCGGCGATATCAAGGTGAATCCACGCCATATCGTCCTTGACGAAACGTTTCAGGAACTGCGCTGCAGTGATCGAACCTGCGGGCCGGCCGCCGATATTCTTCATATCGGCAATCCGTGATTTCAGCAAATCATCGTAGCCCTGGCCCATCGGCATGCGCCACGCACCTTCGCCCTCAGCCTTGGCAGCCTTCAGGAAGGCGGCGCAAATCGCATCGTTATTGGAGAACACACCGGCGTTTTCATGCCCCAGCCCGATGATGATTGCGCCGGTCAAAGTGGCCAGATTAACCATGCCCACGGGGGCGAATTTTTCTTGTGTGTACCACAGGATATCGGCCAGAACCAAGCGCCCTTCGGCGTCGGTGTTGATAACCTCGATCGTGTCGCCTTTCATGGAGGTCACCACATCGCCGGGGCGTTGTGCGCGCCCGTCCGGCATGTTTTCAACCAGCCCAACCACACCAACAACATTGGCCTTGGCGCGGCGCAAAGCCAGCGTGCGCATGACACCCGACACCACGCCAGCACCACCCATATCCATGGTCATCTCTTCCATGCCGCCCGCCGGTTTGATCGAAATGCCACCAGTGTCAAACACCACGCCCTTACCCACAAGGGCAAACGGCGCTTCATCATTGCCGCCTTTCCATTCCATCACCACCACCTTGGTAGGGGTAACCGAGCCAAGGCCAACGCCCAGCAAAGCGCCCATGCCCAGTTCTTCCAGATCTTCCTCTTCCAGAATGGTGACCTCAAGGCCCAGCTCCTGCATGGCGGCCAGACGGGCGGCGAAATCTTCGGTGGTCAGGATGTTGGCGGGTTCATTGACCAGATCGCGGGTGAAAAACACCCCCTCGGCCACGGCCGCCATGGGTTTGGCAATCGCCGCAACCTCTTCGGGTTTGCTGACCATGATCGAGATCGCACCCGGCGCCTCCTGATCGCCAGTCTTGCGCGCGGTGAAACCATAACCGCGCAGGGCCAGCCCAAACGAGATATCCGCCGCCCGCGTGTTGTTGCCCGCCAGAACCGTCAGCCTGTCGCTGCCCTGAAACTTTGCCATGGCCGCCCCGGCTTTGCGCGCGGTTTCCTGATCGGGACGGCGCGGCAGTTTCACCACCTGCACCGCCTGCGCCGCCATACCGGCGGGAAAAGAGATCACATGCCCCTGCCCCGGCTTGAGTTTTTCAAACACCTCGCTTTGGGCCAGCCGCTTCAGCGCATTCTTGGACAGGCGGTTCACCTTGCGGGCCAGAATATCCATCGCGCCTTCGCCATCCATCAGCAGTGAAATCTTGCCGCTCAGGCTGGCGATATCATCGGCGTTTGAGGCAATAAACTCGATCTCGGCGGGGTTTGTCATCGCGGGAATTCCTTCAAAAATACATCGGTTGCAAAATACCTAGCGAGCGGGCGCGGAAATATCCAGAAGCCTCTATTGTTTATTGACAAAATGCGCTAATTTGCCGGAAAAGAAGTGTTTGAGGCAGATCCGGGGATAATCTTGACCAAGCTCGACAGATATATCCTGTCTCAGCTAACGGGGCCATTTGCGATTTTCGCATTGATCCTGATCGGTATTTACTGGGTTGGGCGGGCCATTGGCCTGTTTGACCAGTTGATCGGTGACGGCCAGTCGGTGGGGGTGTTTCTGGAGATCACCCTGTTGTTCCTGCCACAGGTTGTGGCGATTGTATTGCCGGTGGCGGCCTTTGCCGCCGCGATCTATGTCAGCAACCGGCTGCATTCCGATAGCGAAATGGTGGTGCTGCAATCATCAGGGGTCAGCCCCATGCGTCTGGCGCGCCCGTTTGCGATATTTGCCTTTCTGGTGGCGCTGATGGCCACGATCCTCAGCCATTATCTGCAACCGCTCAGCCAGCAAAAACTGCTCGACCGGCAGGCCGAATTGGCCCAGGACATGGCCACGCGGATGATCGTCGGCGGCAAGTTTCTGCACCCGTCTGAAAATGTCACGTTTTTTGTCGGGGCGGTCAAGGATGATGGTACATTGCTTGATATTTTCCTGCATGACCAACGCGCAGCCAAACGCGACGTGACTTACACCGCCAACAAGGCGGTGTTCCTGCGCAATGAATCCGCGGCGCGTCTGGTGATGTTTGACGGGCTCATCCAGACATTCGATCAGGAAAACCAGCTTCTGACCAAGATCCAGTTCGACGAATTTGTGTTTGATATCGGCACCTTGACCGGCAAGGGCAAGGACGCGGTGCGCAGCATCACCGAATATTCAACCCTTGAAGCGCTGCGCCCGAGCAAGGACATGCTTGAAAACTCGGGGATTTCCGAGGTCGAGTTTGTGCTGACCGCCCATAAACGCATCGAACAGCCGATCCAGTCTTTTGTCTATCCGCTGATCGGCATGTCGGTGTTGTTGCTGGGCAGTTTCAGCCGGTTCGGGGTCACGCGACAGATATTCGCCGCCATTGGCATCGTGCTGGCCCTGAGTGTGATCGCGGTGCCGCTGCGCGATATCATCAAATCCGACATCTCGCTCTGGCCGCTGATCTATCTGCCTGACGTGCTGGGATTGGCGCTGGTCTGGCTGTTTTTGCATCTCAGCAGCCGCACACGGGGGCGCAGGGCCACCCCGCGTCAGGTGGCGGCATGACGCTTCATTTCTATTTTGCGCGCCGGTTTCTGTGGCTGTTTCTCGGGATTTTCGCCGGTTTTTTCGCCCTGACCATGCTGACCGAGGCAACCTCGCTGTTTGGCCAGTTCGACGCGGCCGATCTTGATCTGACCGGCACTTTGCGCCTGGCCCTGCTGAAAACCCCGGCGGGGGTTTATCGCCTGATGTCGATGATCGTGGTGCTGGCGACGTTGCTTTTGTTCCTGAACCTTAGTCGCAACAGCGAATTGGTCGCCACGCGCGCTGCCGGGCAATCGGCCCTTAAAACATTAACCGCGCCCTTGATCGTGGCCTTTCTTATCGGTCTGATCGGTGTGGCCGCCTTCAACCCGCTGGCCGCCACCGCCCTGCGCCAGTTTGAAAGCGAGACCGGACGTTATAAAACCGGCACCGTGTCGTCGTTTTCCCTCAGCCGCAAAGGCTTGTGGCTGCGTCAGGGCAGCGATCTCGGCCAGACCGTGATTTTTGCCAATAAGGCGAATTTCGACGCAACCCGCCTGTCCGGTGTCACCTTCTTTGAATTTGACGCGCGCGGCATTGCGCAGCGACGCATTGAAACCAGCTTTGCGGTGCTGACCACCGGGGCCTGGACCCTTGGGCCGGGCAAATACTGGCAGATCAACCAGCCCGGCGTGGTGCCCGACAGAACCGCAACCGCATTTGACACCCTGACATTGCCGTCCGAACTGACCAGCGACCAGATTCTGGACAGTTTTGGTGATCCAAGCACCATCCCGATCTGGGATATGCAAGCGTTTATCAAGCGGCTTGAGCGGTCGGGCTTTTCCACCAAACGCCATCAGGTCTATTTCCAGATCGAGCTGGCCAGCCCGATCCTGATGATCGCCATGGTGCTGATCGGGGCCGCGCTTAGCATGCGTCACGCGCGCTCCGGTGGTACGGGGCTGATGATTCTGCTGACAGTCGTGGCCGGATTGGCCGCCTATATCATTCAGGATTTCGCCGAAATCCTTGGTTCAAACGGCGCGATTCCGGTATTGGCTGCGGCCTGGGGGCCACCGGTTTCAGCCGCCCTGTTCGCGCTTGGCCTGCTTTTGCATATGGAGGACGGATGACATGACCCGCCTTCTTGCCATTATTTTACTGACCCTGGGGCTGGCGTTACCCGCCCATGCGCAGGGCCTTGGCACGGCCTCGCTCAAGGCGGATCGCATCACCTATGTCAGCGGCTATCGCATCCTGCGCGCCACCGGCAATGTCGAGATCATATTCGGCGACACCATCCTGACCGCCTCCGAGCTGGTCTATGACGCCCAGAACAACCTGATCGAGGCCACCGGCCCCATTCGCCTGCGCCAGGGTGACGCCCTGACCATCGTCGCCGATTTTGCCAGCCTGTCGGCCGATCTGCGTGAAGGTGTGCTGAAAAGCGCGCGCCTGATGCTGAACGAGCAGTTGCAGATCGCCGCCGTTCAAATCCGCCGCACCAAAGGGCGCTATACCGAGATGTTCAAGGCCGTGGCCTCGACCTGTTCGGTGTCTCTGGCCAGGCCGACGCCGTTCTGGCAGGTCCGCGCCAAACGCATTATCCACGACGAGCTAAAGAAGGAATTGCTGTTTGAAGGCGCGCAATTGCGCATTCTGGCGGTTCCCGTGGCCTATATTCCGCGCCTGAAACTGCCTGATCCATCGGTCAAACGCGCCACCGGCTTTCTGGTGCCAGCCGTCAGCAACTCTGACACGCGCGGCGTTTCTGTAAGCACGCCCTATTTTATCACCCTTGGCGATTATGCCGATGTGACGCTGAGCCCGACGATTTACAGCTCGGGCACGGCGACGCTTGGCTATGATTTGCGCAAGCGTTTCGCGCGCGGGGCAGTGAATGTGCAGGGTTCTATCAGCCGCGACAATCAAAGCGGCGGGGCTTTGCGGGCCTATTTGTTTGCTGATGGGGCGTGGAAATCCCGGCGCGGCTTCAAGTCTGAAATCCAGTTGCAGATGGCCTCGGACACCACTTATCTGTCAAATTTCTCGATCTCGGGCAAGTCCCGGCTTGAAAGCTACGCCCGCGTCAGCCGCACCACGCGCCAGCGATATTTCGGCTTGGGCGTGATCGGCTACCGGACGTTCACAAGCGTCAAGCCTGACGATGAAATCCCCTATCTGCTGGGCGCGGCCAGTTTCCGGCAACGCTGGGTCAACGCCCCCTTCGGCGGGCAGGCTGGCCTGTCGCTGGCGGTAAACACGTTTGAGCGCGCTTCAACCGCCAACGCCGCTGGCCGTGACGGGCTGCGGATAACGTCCTCGCTGGATTGGCAGCGTCAATGGCTTGGCGCAAGCGGCCACCACCACCCGCCTTGACGTGGATTATTACGCCATCCGGCAGGACATCGCTTTTGGCACACCGATCACCCGCCTGACCCCGATTGCCGCTTTTGACATGCGCCTGCCGCTTAGCCGCGCCACGGCCAAAGCCACCAGCGTGATCGAACCGCGCCTGCAAATCGTCTGGTCGAACCCGTCAGGCGGGCCGGTGCCCAATGACGACAGCACCCAGGTTGAATTTGACGCCCAAAGCCTGTTCTCGCTCAACCGTTTTGCCGGAACCGACCGGGTGGAAACCGGCCTGCGCGCCAATATCGGCGTAAGTTATTCGCGCCGCGCAGTGTCTGGCACCAGTTTTGACGCGGTCATTGGCAAGGTGATCCGGCTGAATGATCTGGGGCAGTTTACCGCCGCCTCGGGCCTGTCGGGTATAAGCTCCAGCTATGTTCTGGGCGGCCAGCTTATCCTGCCGTCAAAATTGCGGCTGGTGCAGCGCATGGTGGTTGATAACGGCTTCAACATCTCGCGCAATGAAACTTCTCTGGGCTTCAAATCCGAGAGGTTTGACATCGACACCACCTATCTGTGGCTGCTGAAAGACGCTGCCGGAAACACCGTCGACCGTCAGGAATGGCTGATGAATGCCGGGCTGGATTTCGCCGATAACTGGCGCACCGAGGCCAAGTATCGCTATGATTTGCAAAATTCGGCCCCCAGCGATGCGGGGCTTGCATTAACTTATCGCAACGATTGCATAAAAGTTGATTTTTCCCTCTCGCGCAGTTTCATTTCCTCCTCTAATGTGGCGGCGTCCACCAATGTGGGCCTGCAAGTCACACTGGAAGGGTTCGGGGCGCGTTTGAACGGCATCGGCTCGGCCTCCAATTGCAGCGATTATTGAGGATAAACTTGACCATGGGTGTGTTTGAATGAAGCTGAAATCCATCCTGAGCGCGTTGATATTGGCGGCGCTGCCCGCGAATGTACCAGCGAGCGCAACAGCGCAAAACCTGTACGCACCGGTGATCGAAATCAATAACTCCGCCGTAACGCGGTTCGAGGTCGAACAGCGCGCCGCCATGTTGCGCCTGATCGGCACCATTGGCGATGTCGAAAAACAGGCCCTGAAAGACCTGATCGACGACCGGCTGAAACTTCAGGCCGGGCGCGCCATGGGCCTGGGTGTGACCGCAGAAGAGACCACAGCCGGCATGGCGGAATTTGCCCAGCGGGCAAACCTGACATCGGAACAATTTGTCGAAGAACTGGGCAAGGCCGGGGTTTATGCCGAGACTTTTGTCGATTTCGTCGACGCAGGCTTGCTGTGGCGCAAAGTCATCCAATTCCGCTTCCAGTCCAAAGCCTTCATCACCGAGGCCGAGCTTGACACCGCCATGGCGCTTGGCACCACCGCACTCAGCGCTTCGGTTCTGCTGTCGGAAATCGTCGTGCCGTTTACGCCTGAAACCGAGGCCGACA
>JAADIC010000192.1 GCA_013151535.1 Alphaproteobacteria bacterium
AAACCCGAATTGCATCGTGGTTATGCCGAGCGGGCCGAAAAAGGCACGCTGTATCTGGATGGCATCACCGATCTTTCGCTGGCGTTGCAACCCAAACTGTTGCGCCTGCTGGAGGAAGAGACATTCTATCGCCTTGGTGGTGACGCGCCGGTGCATTTTGACGCCCGGATCGTCTGTTCGACCAATATCGACCTTAGAACCCTGCTGGGTGACGGCGCGTTTCGCGAGGATTTGTTTTACCGCATCAACACGGTGTCGATCTATATCCCGCCGCTGCGCGAACGGGTTGACGACATCATCTGGCTGGCAGAGCGGTTTTTGCAAGAGGTTGCGGCGCTTTCGGGGGACGAGCCAAAGCAGTTGAGCGCCGGGGCTGAAGAACGGCTGCTGGATCACAGTTGGCCCGGCAATGCGCGCGAGCTTCGCAACCGGATCGAGCGGGCGAATTCGCTGGCGCTGAACCGCTATATTCTGCCCGAGGATCTGTTCACCCAACGCTCGGGGGATCGCAGTTTCGACTATAAGATCGCCAAACTTTCCGTGGTGCGGGACGCGGCGGAAAAACGCCAGATCGAACTGGCCCTGAAGGCGCGTGGCGGCAATGTTTCGCAAGCCGCCCAGACCCTTGGCGTGTCGCGCACCACCATGTGGGAAAAAATGCTGAAGCACGGAATCAAAAGCAAATCCGAGCAATAATCCTGCTTTTTCTTGACGTAGATCATTTTTTCCGCCGGTTTCCACCCGAAATCCCTACCGTTGTTCGGAAACCCGAACAGCATTTTGCCAGAAATTCGGATTTCCGCACAGTTTCCTGCTTCGCGCTGTCTCTGATTGGCTGAACCCTTGGTCTAACCTTGATCCACTGGGCGCACCAACAGGACGCGCCTTTTATGTTCAGGGAGGAACTTATGAAGAGATGTAATAATCTTGTGGACGCCGGGCGTCGGCATTTCCTGCGCGGTGGTGCTTTGGCCACGGCAGGGGCGGCTGTCGCTTCTGTCACCGGCGCGCCAGCGCAAGCCGCACCGGCCAATGCGCAGGTTGACTATCCGTCAAACCGGCTGGCGAATATTGCCGATCTTACGATCAACGAGCCGATGGATATCGAATATCCCGACGCTGACAGCCCCGGCGTTTTGATGAAACTCGGTCAAGCGATTGAAGACGGCGTTGGGCCAGATGGCGATATCGTCGCTTTTTCGACCCTTTGCCCGCATTTGGGATTTCCGCTGTCTTATAACGGCGAAGACCGGACGATGAATTGTCCGGGCCATTTTTCGCGTTTTGACGTTGAAACCGGCGGCCAGCAAGTCTGGGGCCATGCCACATCGAACCTGCCGCAATTCACCCTCAGAGTGGACGGCAACGGTGACATTTTTGCCGAAGGCGCAAGCGACCTGATTTTCGGTCGCCCGTCCAACGTGCTTTAAGGGGAGAATTAGAAAATGGCTTATAAAAGACAAATCGACCGCCTGCCGATCCCACCCAAAGATGCCAAGGTTCAGAATGTGACCTGCCATTCCTGCATCGTTGGCTGTGGCTACAAGGCCTACACATGGCCGCGCAACAAGCAAGGTACGACCACCAGCAACGCATTCGGTGTTGATCTTGGCGAGCAGCAGGGCGCGCTTGGAACCTGGATCGCACCATCCATGTACAACATGGTGAAACAGGACGGCAAAGATGTTCATCTGGCTGTGATTCCTGATGCGGAGTGTGTTGTTAATTCGGGTCTGACCTCGATCCGTGGGGCCCGCATGGCTGAAAACCGCCCCTCAAAGGTGACAGGCACACAACAACAACGTCTGTCCGATCCGTTGATTTGGCGTTATGGCACCTTGCAGCCAACCACTTGGGATGATGCCCTTGATCTGGTGGCCCAAGTGACCGCGCGTGTTGTGAGCGAAGGATCAGAAGATGATCTTGTCGTGTCGATGTTCGATCACGGTGGGTCTGCCGGTGGCTACGAAAATACATGGGGTACGGGTAAGCTCTATTTCGAAAGCATGAAGATCAAAAACTGTCGGATTCACAACCGACCTGCGTATAATTCCGAAGTCCATTCGACCCGCGATATGGGGGTGGGCGAACTGCAGTATCAGTATGTGGATTACGAACTGACCGACACCATCATGGTGGTTGGTGCCAACCCCTTGGAAACCCAGACAAACCTGTTCCTCAACCACATGCGCAAAGGTATGGAGAACAGTGCGCGGTTCATCATGATCGACCCGCGTCGCACGGTTACGGTAAATGCTGCCGAGGAAATTGCGGGGGCGGAAAACGTGCTGCATCTGGCGATCAAGCCTGGAACAGACATGGCGGTGATGAATGCGATTCTGACCGAGATTGTGGATAAAGGCTGGACCGACAAGGATTTCCTTGCTGCTTCCACCTTCCAGGGTGGTGTTGCGGTTGAGGAAGATGCAGCCCATCCGGCAGCCCTTGGCAGCCTTGACATGGCCATGCAGGCTTGTCGTGTTTCGCTTGCCGATGCGGCGGAAATCTGTGGTGTTGATGCCGCCGATATCGCCAAGGCAGCCGCATGGATTGCCGAGCCTAAATCGGATGGTTCGCGCCGCAAATGTGTTTCGGCCTATGAGAAGGGTATCATCTGGGGCAATGACAATTATCGCACCATCGGGGCCTTGGTGAATATTGCACTGGCCACCGGCAATGTCGGTCGTGAAGGCGGCGGGGCTTGTCGCCTTGGCGGCCATCAGGAGGGGTATTATCGCCCATCGGATGCCCATGTTGGTCGTCCGGCCACCTATGTCGATCAGCTTTTGATTAATGGCGGCGGTAAAATCCACCATATCTGGGCCTGTGATCACTACAAGACCACGCTCAATGCAACCAAGTTCAAAAGCGCCCATAAACGGCGGGCCGATATCGTCAAGGATGCGATGCTTGCCGCCTCGGGTGGGACGCGCGCAGATTTGGTCGATGCCATCGTTGACGCGGTCAATAACAAGGGCGGCCTGTTCGTGGTTGACGTGGATATCATCCACAGCGAGATCGGCCACAACGCCCATGTCATCCTTGCCGCTTGCGAAAGCAACGAGATGAACCTGACCTCCATGAACGGCGAGCGTCGTTTGCGCCTGTCGGAAAAATACATGGATCCGTTTGGCAATTCCAAACCCGACTGCCTGATAGCCGCTGGGGTTGCGCAGAACATGGAACGCGCATTGCGCGATCTCGGCAAAGACGCCTATGCCGACCAGTTCAAGGGTTATGACTGGGTTACCGAGGAAGACGCCTTCATGGACGGCTATAACGTCGGCAATCCAGATGTCACCTATGACCGCTTGCGGGCCATGGGCAACAACGGCGTGCTGGAACCTGTGGTTGGTTATGAGGACGGCAAACTGATCGGGACCGAGCGGCTTTATTCCGACGGCACATTCGGTGCTGGCGACGGCAAGGCACGGTTCTGTGCCGCTGCATGGCGGGGCTGGCAGGCCGAGGGTAAGGAGGCCGAAATGAAGAAGTTCAAGTTCTGGCTGAACAATGGTCGCGCCAATATCTTCTGGCAGAACCAGTTTCTGGATCAGGATAACGACTTCATTCAGGATCGCTTCCCCTATCCGTTCATCGAGATGAACCCCGAAGACATGGCCGAACTTGGTGTCGGTCCGGGGGATCTTGTCGAGATGTATAACGACAACGGCGCAACACAGGCCATGGCCTATCCAACACCCACGGCGCGCCGCGGCGAAACCCTGATGGTGTTTGGCTCCCCCTCGGGCTCGCAAGGCAATGTGGTCAACCCCGGTGTGAACGAACTGGTTTTGCCGGATTACAAACACACCTGGGCCAACATCCGCAAATTGTCGGATGCGCCGGAATCAGCCAGGCATGTTTCCTTCAAATCCAAGGAATACACGGCCTGATAAAACCGGGGTCAACCGGAACAAAGCGGGCGGGCAGCCATGGGGTTGCCCGCTTGTCCACACGAGAAATGCAATACCACCAAGGCCCGTTGGCCGCACTTTATTGCCGTTCACTTGATCGGGAACAATTTCTCAATCTGATCCGGCGCTATGCTGAGCGCTATTCGTTACATCCGGGGAAACCAAAATCATGACTGCGCCGAACATTGCCACCCTTCCAATTGAAAGCGACTGCTGCGCGGTGAAACCGGGCGGCAAGGCCCTGATCGCGGTGGATATTGCGCTGGAAAAAGGGCTGTCTCTGGCCCGCGAGGTGGCCGAGACCGAGGCGCTGCCGCTTGAACAGGCCATTGGCCGGGTGCTGGCGGAAAACCTGAAAACGGATATACCCCTGCCGCCTTTTGATAATTCGGGGATGGACGGCTATGGCTTTGACAGCCGGTCCCTGAACGCCCGGACCGAAACCCGTCTGAAAGTCGTGGCCACCGTCGCTGCGGGTGATGATATCAGCCCGCTGAAAGCACCCGCAAAAGGTGAAACCATTCGGATTTTCACCGGCGCGGCGGTGCCTGAGGGCGTGGATGTGGTGGTCATGCAGGAACATGTGACCCGCGACGCAGACCACATTATTATCCACAATCCGGTGACCCCCGGCCAGAATATCCGGCGCAGGGGTGAAGACGCGCCGATTGGCAGTGCTCTGCTGGCAAAAGGCGCGGTTCTCGGGGCGCGGGAACTGGCGGCGATTGCCTCGGTTGGTCATGCTTTTGTCACGGTGCGGCGCAGGATCAGGGTTGCCCTTTTTTGCACGGGCAACGAGCTGACCCAACCCGGGGAACTGTTGCTACCGGGCAAGATTTACAACTCCAACCGGTTCATGCTGAAGGCCGCGCTAAACGCGCCGTTCATCGAGCTGATTGATTTTGGCGCGGTAAAGGACACACCGGAAAAACTGCGCCAAACCCTGACGGAGGCCGCAAATTTGGCTGACATCGTGGTGACCACGGGCGGCGTTTCGGTGGGCGACGAAGATCATATGGTCGCCCAGTTGCAGGCCGCTGGTGGCAAGATCGAGGTGATGAAGATCGCCATGAAACCCGGCAAACCCCTGACTGTCGGGACATTGGGAACCGCGATTTATATTGGCCTGCCCGGCAATCCGGTTGCCGCCTTTACCACATGGAAAGTGATCGGGGCAAATATCGCCGCGAAAATTTCCGGCCAGTCCATCCGCCAAAGCCCCCGTCATCATGTGCGCCTCGCCAAAGGTATCTCGCGGCGCGCCGGTCGACAGGAATACCGGCCCGCGCGCATCGTGGGCGAAACCGCCGATGGGCAGCCTTTGGTCGAACTGCTGGACAATACGTTTTCCGCGAAAATCGCGCTGATCTGCCGGGCTGATGGCTTTGCAGTGATCCCGGCGCAAAGCCAGATATTGAAAACCGGCGACCGGCTGGATTTCATCTATCTTTCAGATGGGTGCTACGGTGGCTGACGCGCAAAAACCCCGGTACGCCCGTGTTTGTTGATGATTATGTAGTGGTGATCGGCGGTGTGCTGGCGCTGGTTTCGCTGCTGTATTCATCGGTCGGGCATGGCGGCGCATCGGGGTATATCGCGATACTGGCCTTGTTCAGCATGCCGCCGGAAACCATCCGCCCGGTGGCCCTGTCCTTGAACGTGATTGTTGCCGGGCTTGCCACCTATCGGTTTTCAAAAGCCGGATTTGTTGACTGGAGGGCCGCCGTGCCGCTGGTTCTGGCGTCGGTACCGCTGGCCTATATCGGCGGCGGAATTGTTCTGCCAGCGGAAATTTACCGGCCCGCATTGGGAGGTCTGCTGATCTTTTCGGCCGTGTATCTGACTTGGCAAAGTTTCAACCCCGCTTATGATTACGCCGGGCAAAGCCGGAAAATACCGGTGGTGGGCCGTGTCATTTCGGGCGGCGTGATCGGGTTTATTTCTGGCCTGTCCGGGATCGGCGGCGGTGTGTTGCTCAGCCCGTTCTTTCTGGTCTCGCGCTGGGCAGGTGCGCGTCAGACTGCCGGGATTGCGGCGGTTTTCATTTTAGCCAACTCGATCGCAGGTCTTGCGGGGAATTATGCGGCGCTTAAATCCCTGCCGCCCGAACTGCCGGTCTGGGCCGGGCTTGTTTTTCTGGGCTCGGTCATTGGAACCAGCCTTGGAATAAAATCCCTGCCGGTCAAACCGCTGATCTGGCTGCTGGCGGTGGCAATTTTCATTTCGGGCGTGAAATTCATTCTGCTTTGACCGAGGAAAACAAACACAGCTATTGAGATTTGGCCGTCGCGCTTGTGGGCTTGAGAGCTTATCGGGTTCTATATTTTTGCCAGCACATCATTATTCAGACAATGTGCCTTCAACCGGATGTGCCAGATATCGAGCCGCCTAGAGCGAAACCAATCTAAACGGATTCGGATATTCGCCCACTGTCCCGAGGCAGCGTTTGTTCTTCCAAACGCGTTCGGGGCGGTGGGTGAATTCAATTGGATTGGATTTGCTCTAGTGGCCCAACCCCTTGACCCCGCGCAAAACCAGATCACCCACCAGATCGGCATATTCCTCGCGGCTCATGCCCTTTCCCTTGCGGTGCCACATGTAAAACCAGTTGACCATGCCAAACAGGGTCATGGTGACGGGGCGCAGTTTCTCGGGGTTTGCGGCATAAACCTCCGGTGTCACCGCCTCCAGCGCGTCGGACACGATCTGTACCAATTGCCGTTGCAGATCCGCCAGCGTGTTGCGTTGCTCGGTTGGCAGGGATGTCATCGCCTCGGTCTGGACCTGATGTTCGGCATCCGCGTCGCGATAGGCGATCAGAATGGCGTGGATGGTCTGGCGCAGGTTGTTTTCGCGGTCAGGGCCGGATTGATCCACCGCCTGAACGGTTTCCAGCAGCGCCGTCAGATGGGTGTGAACGATATCAAACAACAGCGCGTCCTTGCTGTCGTAATAATGATAAATCAACGCCTTGGACACACCACAAGCCGCCGCCAACTGGTTCATACTGGAGCGGTCAAAGCCGTTTTCCGCGAAGAACTTGGCAGCTTCGGTCAGAATGGCGGCGCGTTTGGCCCCGTGGTCTTTTGCAATCGTGCGGGCCATCAGGATTTCGGCCTGTTATCGACCACGCGCACCGCTTTGCCCTCGGATCGCGCCACACTACCCGGCTCAGAGGTGCGGATTTCCGCCGTAATGCCGACGGTCGATTTGATGCGCTTGGACAATTGCGCCGCCGATGCTTCGCGTGCGGTTTCGCTGGCAGCCCCCGTTGTTGCCTCCACATGCACGACCATATGATCCATACGGCCCTTGCGGGTCAGTTCGATCTGGAAATGCGGGGCCAGCGTGTTCACGGTCATCAACTGCTCCTCGATCTGGGTCGGAAACACGTTGACGCCGCGCAGGATTATCATGTCGTCCGAGCGCCCGGTGATTTTCTCCATCCGTCGCATGGTGCGGGCGGTGCCCGGCAGTAGGCGGGTCAGATCGCGGGTGCGATAGCGGATGATCGGGAAGGCTTCTTTGGTCAGCGAGGTGAACACCAGCTCGCCCAATTCTCCGTCCTCCACCAGCTCGCCAGTGTCAGGGTTGACGATTTCAGGATAGAAATGATCCTCCCACACATGCAGCCCGTCTTTGGTTTCCACGCACTCATTGGCGACACCGGGGCCGATGATTTCGCTGAGGCCGTAAATATCAACCGCGTGCATATCAAACGCATCCTCGACCTCAAGGCGCATGGCGTTGGTCCAAGGTTCGGCCCCGAAAATCCCAACCTTGAGGGGGGATTTGCGCGGGTCATAGCCCTGTTTGCGGTACTCGTCCAAGATCGACAGCATGTAAGACGGGGTCACCGTGATGCCGGTGGCCTGAAAATCCTCGATCAGGCGCACCTGGCGGGGCGTCATACCACCCGAAACCGGCACCTGCGTCAGGCCCAGTTTTTCGGCACCCGAGTGGATGCCAAGCCCGCCAGTAAACAGGCCATAGCCGTAAGCGTTGTGCAGGATATCGCCGGCTTTGAGGCCCGAGGCGCGCAAGGACCGCGCCACCACATCGGCCCACATATCCAGATCATTGGTGGTATAGCCAACGACGGTTGGCTGGCCGGTGGTGCCGCTTGAGGCATGGATGCGGGCGATTTGTTCACGCGGCACGGCGAACATGGCGAACGGGTAATTGTCGCGCAGATCCTGTTTCACGGTGAAGGGGAATTTGGCGAGATCGGCCAGCGATTTCAGGTCATCGGGATGCATGCCCGCCGCGTCAAACGACGCTTTGTAATGCGGCACGTTTTCATAGGCATGTTTCAGCGACCATTTCATGCGCTTAAGCTGAAGCGCCGATATTTCATCGCGCGAGGCGATTTCGATGGGGTCGAGCGTATCGCGGGCAGGGGTCAAATCAATCATCAGGCTTTCTCCAACATCAGGGCGATGCCTTGGCCAACGCCGATGCACATGGTGCAAAGGGCGCGTTTGGCACCGGTGTTTTGCAACTCGATTGCCGCCGTAAGGGCAAGACGCGCACCGGACATGCCCAATGGGTGGCCAAGCGCAATCGCACCACCGTTCGGGTTCACATGCGCGGCGTCGTCAGCAAGACCAAGCTCACGCATAACGGCAAGGCCCTGAGCGGCGAAAGCCTCGTTCAGCTCGATAATGTCGATATCAGTGATCGACAGGCCAAGGCGGTGCATCAGTAATTTGCTGGCAGGGGCCGGGCCGATGCCCATGATGCGCGGTGGCACGCCAGCGCTGGCCATGCCTAGGATACGGGCCTTGGGTTTGAGGCCGAACTTTTC
>JAADIC010000341.1 GCA_013151535.1 Alphaproteobacteria bacterium
GGGCAAGAGCCTGCTTTAGAGCCTCGTCCACAATATCTGATCCACTCAGCCGCTCAGATTTTTGCGAGTACCAAGCGGCGTCGCGCCGAGCATATCTGTCGATACGCTCAAGCGGCGGCGCGCCGGGATTTGGGAAAATATGAGTGGCCCCAGAGGGGTTGTGCCCACGCGGCCTGCCTCCGGGCGGTTAGCGCTCGACCGTATACCCGATACGCTTTTCGCGCCAACACACCCGTATTCAGACCGCGCGGGCGCAACTGAGTGGGTCAGATATTGTGGACGAGGCTCTAAGTGTCGGCGTTTTGAGCAATCAAACGACAGGCACAACCCGTGCGGCAAGCACATCGGTGATGCGTTCCTGCGCTTTGATTTCGTCGCCATCGTCAACAGCCGCCACTTCGCGGGTCAACCGTTCGACCGCCGCCTCATAAAGCTGGCGTTCGGAATAGCTTTTTGCTCGCGCTGCTCGTCATTGCGGTGCAGATCGCGCACCACTTCGGCAATCGAGATCAGATCGCCCGAGTTGATCTTTTGTTCATATTCCTGTGCGCGGCGCGACCACATGGCGCGTTTGACCCGGGCACGGCCTTTCAGGGTTTCCATGGCGCGATCAATCAGGACGGGGCTGGACAAGCCACGCATGCCAACGGCGATGGCCTTAACAGTCGGCACACGCAGGGTCATCTTGTCTTTTTCAAAGGCGATCACGAACATTTCCATCTCGAAACCGGCGATTTCCTGGGTTTCGATCTTGGTGATCTTACCCACCCCGTGCGACGGATAGACCACGAATTCGTTCGGCTTGAACGGCGCGTGTTTGGTGGATTTTGACATATGCTTGCATCCTCGATTTAGTGCCGTCTGGGCGGCCTTCTGAATTTCAAGTCGACAAAACCACCAGTGGTCCCGTGCAACGGGGCCAGGCGGTTATTTCATCGGTTTTACTGGGCGCGCAGGGCGCGTGTTTCGGTTCAATTTACAGGGCGTCTTGGGGCCATCATATCACAAAATCGCACCCCTTCAAAGTGCTGCATCGCAGCAAACGTGTTTATGTCATGAATAACAGCAGCTTAACGTTCAGAATCGAGCACTTTTCAACGGTCAGTTCAGCCGGTCTGTCGCGGCTCAACGAATCAGGTTTCAGCCGCCCTCGCCGGGCTTTTCCGAGAAGTATTTCTCGAGCTTGCCTTTTTCGCCTTCGCGCTCGGCGGCATCCGGCATCGGCTCTTTTTGTGAGATGATAACCGGCCACATTTCGGAATATTTGCGATTGAACTCCACCCATTTTTCCATGTCCGGCTCGGTGTCGGGGCGGATCGCATCGGCCGGGCATTCCGGCTCGCAAACCCCGCAATCGATACATTCGTCGGGATGGATGACCAGCATGTTTTCGCCTTCGTAAAAGCAATCAACGGGGCAAACTTCCACGCAATCGGTGTATTTGCACGCGATGCAGGCGTCGTTAACGATATAGGTCATAGGGTGAGCTTTCTTGGCGAGTCTTGTGGTCGGATCATCCGCTATCCATTTTTCAGGCTGGCGTCAATCGGGCGCGGCGACACACAGATCAATCCTGCTTGCCCTTCAGGCGCAACATGGCGCGGCGATCGTGTTTGGTCGGGCGGCCACCGCGTTCGGGCATCGGCTTGCGGGTTTTGGGCTCAGGCGGGCTGAGATCGTCATAAAGCGCTTGCGCCTCGGGCGCGGGCCCCCGCCGCGTGCCCACCGCAAGAATACGGATCACCCGAATGTCACTTTCCTGCGCGAAAGTCAGGGTGTCGCCCGCGCCGACCGCCACGCTGGCCTTCAGCACCTTTTGCGAATTCAACCGCACATGCCCGCCCGTCACCACCTTGCCCGACAAGGTGCGGGTTTTGAAGAACCGCGCATACCACAGCCATTTGTCGAGCCGGATGGTGGGGCGGGTTTCGGTCATACGAAATAAACCGCGCTCGTATCTGAAATGCGGAGGGCCGCGCCTGACCTTGGGAAGGCGTTACCAGAAATGCCGTTTTGCGCAACCGCGTAAAGAGCCGAAACCAGTGCGGATTTTGAAACCTCGCAAAGCGCCTTCCCGCGGGGAAGGTCAGGCGCGGCCCGGCTTTCAGCCGTGCCAGATGGGTGATACGGTGGAATTATTTTTAATCAAGCTCCCAGCTTTTGCAGCGCACCCAAGCTCCTGCCATTCAACCTTTTTCCTTGAGCGCCATCAGCGCTGCAAACGGGTTGTCAGGATCAATCGGCTTGTCCTTTTTCGGTGGTTTGGCCGTGGTTTTTTGTGGGCTCCGATCTTTACCCTTGTCCTTGCCGCGATTTGGCTTGCCCTTGGGGCGTTCGCGTCTTGTGTGATCCGGCTTTTTCTTAACTGGTGCCCATGTGAAGGTGTAAAACACCTCGACCTCGGGTTCAGCCGCTTCGGGTTCCTCGGCTTCCGCCTCAGGTTTGGCTTCGGTGGGTTCAGGCGCGGGCGCGGGTTCAGCCTCAGCTTCAGCCTCGGGCGCATCCGCCTTTGGGTCCTCAACCACCACAACCGCCTTCACCTTTTTGCGTTCACCTCTTTCACCCTTATAGCCCAAACCGCCCATCAGATCGGCGAATTGTTCCAGCGTCATGCCGGTGATCGACAGCATATCAGGCGTGGCTTCAAAGCCTGCGCGGCTGTCCTGGGTTCGGGTCATGTCGGCCAGACGTTCCAGCATATCGATGCGAATAGCGCGGCTTCCCGCCAGCCGGTAACCGGACTTTTCGTAATAACCCTCGGGCGCGCCAGCCACGGCAGGAACCGTCACGAGGCCCGGCGGCGGCGCTTCGGGGAATTCGTCAAGCCCCTGCGCCAGCGACCATAGTACCAGCCGCAGGCGGGTCGGGGCGGGTTTCAGCATCAGTTGCTGGAAGATGGTATATTGGCCAAAACGCACGCCATGCTTGCGCAGCAATCCGCGCGCCTCCTGATCCAGATCCTTGACCTCTTGCGCCACCGCGCTGCGCGGCAGAACGCCGAATTCCTCAACGATGCGAAAGGCCAGCCCGCGGGCCATGCCGCTCAGGCTTTCGTCATCGCGCAGGCCGATCAGGGCCTCGAACAAGGCTGCGATCTTGCGTTCAATGAAATGGCCGAGACGGCGGCGGACTTTTTCGGTCACGTCCACGCCAGCCTCGTCGTCAACAAAAACCTCGATCCCGGGCGACAGGGGGTCAGCCCCCTTGACCAGCTTGCCAACCGCGTGTTCGCCCCACATCAGGCCACCCTGTTCGGTGAAATCGATCTCGGTGTCGGGCGCATTATAGAACCGGTCCGAGCGCAGATTGAACTCGGGCTTCAGCGCCGCCATGCCCGCCGCGCGCAGGGTTTTGGCCTCCTCCGGTGTGGCATTGCTGTCTTGTTGAAAGCGAAAACCGCTGAGCTTGCCAACAAACTGCCCCTCAACCTCGACTTCACCTTTATCGTTCACTTTGGCCACAAGGCTCTCCTTTAGTTTCAAGCGGCGCAGCAAAACGCTGGTGCGCCGATCGACAAATCTCTGGGTCAGACGGGCGTGCAGCGCATCTGACAATCTATCCTCCACCGCGCGGGTTTGCCCTTGCCAGTGGATTGCATCTTCTAGCCATGTTTTACGCTGCGCAACATAGGTCCAGGTGCGAATAAAGGCCAATCTTTTTGATAATGTGTCTATGTCGCCATCTTGGCGATCAATCCGGCGGATCTGCGTGGCCAGCCAATCATCCGGCACATGGCCGTTTGCGTGCAGAAATCCGAACAGTTTTGTCAGCAATCCCGCATGTTCGCCAGCCGAGATATTGCGAAAATCCGGCACTTGGCAGATATCCCACAACAGCCGCACATCGCGCCCCGAAGTCAGACGGTCGGCAATATCGGGCGTTTCCGACAGGGTTTTAAGCGCGCCAAGATCATTGGCCTCGCGCGCACGTATCAGCCAGTCGTTATCCGCGCCCTGCTCAAGCGATTTGATCAACGCCTGGGCTGTGCCAAATTCCAACCGTGAATTGCGCCACAACAATTTCTTGATCGGGGTAAAGCGATGGTTCTCAATCGCCTCGATCACCTCGGGCAGCAGCGCGCCCGCTTCGCCCGTCACCCCAAAGCTGCCGGGCTGCATATACCTTCCCGCACGCCCGGCGATCTGGGCCAGCTCATTGGGGGCAAGGCCGCGCATGCGCCGCCCGTCGAATTTGGTCAGGCTGGAAAACGCCACATGGTCGATATCAAGGTTCAGCCCCATACCAATCGCATCGGTCGCCACCAGATGATCGACATCACCGTTCTGATAAAGCTCGACCTGCGCATTGCGCGTGCGTGGGCTAAGCGCGCCCAGAACCACCGCAGCCCCGCCCTTTTGACGGCGCAAAAGCTCGGCCATGGCGTAGACATTATCAACCGAGAACCCGACAATGGCAGATCGCGCCGGCATCCGCGACACCTTGCGCGGCCCGGTATAGGACAGTTGCGAGAACCGCTCTCGGTGCATAAACGACACGTTCGACACCAGCGCGTTGATCGCGCCCCGCATGGTGTTGCTGCCCATGAACAAGGTTTCATGCGTGCCGCGCGCGTGCAACAATCTGTCGGTAAACACATGGCCGCGCTCGGGATCGGCACAAAGCTGGATTTCATCCACGGCCAGGAAATCAGGGCCAAGGCCCATCGGCATCGCCTCAACCGTGGCCACCCAATATTGCGCCCGTGCCGGAATAATCCGTTCTTCACCCGTCACCAGCGCCACCACAGATGGCCCACGCAAGGTAACAATCTTGTCATAAACCTCGCGCGCCAACAGCCGCAACGGCAGGCCAATCACGCCGGATTTATAACCCAGCATCCGCTCAATCGCGTAATGGGTTTTGCCAGTGTTGGTAGGCCCAAGCACCGCAACAATCCGCCCTTGATGATGGTTCATCGCCGTAAAATCCCGTCACCCTGGCGCCTAAAGCGACGTGCCCTGGGTTTTTTCCTGCAACCGTTTGATCGCTTCCTCTAGGTCGGGTCGAAACGGATGTACAGCCTTGGCGGCGCGGAAAGCCTTGAGCGCGCTTTCGGGCTGATCCAGCGTTTCAAAGATCATGCCAAGCCCGGCCAGCGCGCCGAAATGCCGGGGGTTCAGTTTCAGCGTCATCTGGATATCGGCAATCGATAGGCCATATTCTTCCATCAGAAAAAACGCCGTAGCGCGGGCGTTCCAGCCTTCGGCAAAATCCGGCGCGTGATCGGTCAGGGCGGTGAAATGCTCGACCGCTTTGGCCAGATCACCGTCGGCCATGGCCCGGCGGCCGCGTTCCAGCAGCAGATCCATGGAATCCGAGCCGGATTCAGACCAGATCTTCTGGATATCCTGTTCAACCGATTCCCAATCGCCCTCGGGCGGGTTCAAAAGCTGGGTAAAAAGCGCGTCCAGCTTCTCGGAACGGGTTTGCGCAGGCGACACACCTGCCCAAACGCTCAAAAAAATGAGAGTTGCCGCAAGGAAAGGGGTGATATTTTTGAAAGAGATGCGCATATCACTGTAATTGGTAACCTATTGAACATAGAATGCGAGCGAAACCCGCATTCAAAACCGGAGGATGACGTATGAGTGATGTGATTAACGGCGCTGTCGAGGCGTTGCAGGCCAAACTGGGCGATGGCGGATTTGATTCGTCGGTCAAGTTCACCATTGAGGGCGAAGGCTCGGTCGTGGTGGACAGCGATGGCGCGCGCGCCAGCGACGAGGATGCCGATTGCACCCTGACCGCCGACGCCGACACCTTCCAATCGATGATGGATGGCTCGTTGAACCCGACCGCCGCCTTCATGACCGGCAAATTGTCGGTGGATGGCGATATGGGCGTGGCCATGAAACTGGGTGCATTGCTCGCTTAAGGCTGTTTCGATGAATACCGCGCCGCTATATAATGACAGCGCCCAAGGGCCAAAAGATGGCATCGCCCGCTGGGCCGAAGCCGATGACGGTGTGCGCCTGCGCATGGTGTTTTGGGGCATGGATGCGGCAAACGGCACGGTTCTGATCTTTCCGGGGCGCACTGAATTTGCCGAAAAATATGGCCGCACGGCGCAGGCGTTTCAGGATCGCGGCTTTGCCACGGCGACGATTGATTGGCGCGGTCAGGGCCTGTCGGATCGTCTGGCCCCGAACCGTAAGCTGGGCCATGTGGATCAGTTCACCGATTACCAAAACGATGTCGAGGCGTTGATGCAGGCGATGCAGGCGCAAGGTCTGCCCGAGCCTTATTACCTCTGCGCCCATTCCATGGGCGGCACCATCGGGTTGCGTTCGCTCCAGAACGGGCTTGCGGTCAAACGCACGGTGTTCAGCGCGCCGATGTGGGGATTAACGATTGATCCTTTGTGGCGTCCCCTGGTGCAGGCGGTTGCCAAGGGCGGTCAGGCTGTCGGCCTCGGGGCGGAATTTGCGCCGGGGACAGGCCCTCTCAACTACTTGCAATCACACGATTATACCGACAATGTGCTGACCTCCAGCAAGGAAAGCTGGGGCTACCTTACCGGGTTGGTTGGTGCCAGCCCCGGCCTTGAAATCGGCGGCCCGTCGGTGCAATGGCTGCACGCCGCCCTGACCGAAACCAAGGAACTGGCCGCCATGACCCCGCCGGATCACGAGGTTTTCGGACTGATCGGCAGCGACGAAACCGTGGTTAACAGGCGCGATGTGATCGACTATTTCGCCAGATGGCCCGGGGCCCAGATCAATATCTTCACTGGCGCGCGGCACGAAATCCTGATGGAAAGCACGGCAATCCGCAAGCGTGCCCATGACATGATTGACGCGTTTTACTGTAGTTAAGGCTGGGTCCGGTCGTTTTAGCGAAAGATTTTCCAGCGCTGTTTGCAGGCCACGCGTAAAAACGGGCCTGTTGCATGTTTCGGTTTGAGGATTGCCGATCCTCTGGTCTGATCCCTCCGGGGTTGGACGGATCAAAAATAGCAAGCGGGTATCATCGCACGCAGCGGCCTGACCCAAGCGGTCAGGGGTTCTGGTGCCAGCAGAACGCCCTTCGTCAGGCCGGACTGTTGGTTGCTAATATCTGTGCCGCGCGCGATAACCCCATGGCCTTTTTACGGCCTTTGCTTGGCGGGGTCATGTATAGGCGCGGTTGGTTAGCAATGCGTTACACCACCGTGCGCAGGGTCAGGGCCTTGCTGGCAGGGGCAAGGTTGAAAAAATCCGCAGGCCCTAACCCTGCCCGGCAAACCGCGCCTGCATGTCTTCACGCGCCTCGTCCGTGATTTTGGCGAACAGCACGTCAGGCACGCTGAAGGCGTGGCCGGCGGGCAGAGTGTTCAGGGCGGCGTCCAGATCGGTGGGCCAACTGTCGTCCTTGGTTTGCATGGCGGCCAGAATTGCGGTGCTGGCGTCGGGGATGAACGGACTGGACAACACACCATAAAGCCGGATCAGGTTCAGCGCGAACCGCACGATGGCGGCGGCGGCGTCGGGATCGGTTTTGAACAGCGCCCAAGGGGCGGCGGCTTGTAAATATTCGTTGCCGGCAACCCAGATGGCGCGCAACTCGGACGTGGCTTTGCGCAGCTCGATGGCCTCCATATGGCCCTCGTAAGCCTCGAGGCGGGTGGCGATTTCTGCGGTGACGGTGGCTTCGGCCTTACCATAAGCGCCACCCTCGGGCACCGCCTCGCCAAATTTCGAGCGGCAGAATTTCGTGACGCGGGAGACAAAATTTCCCAGCACATCGGCCAGATCCTTGTTGACGCTGGCCTGAAAATTCTCCCAGGTGAATTCACTGTCGGAGTTTTCCGGCACATGGGACAAAAGCCACCAGCGCCAGTAATCTGCGGGCAGAATTTCCAGCGCCTGATCCATGAACACACCGCGCCCTTGGCTGGTTGAAAACTGGCCACCATCATAATTCAGGTAGTTGAACGATTTGATGTAATCGACCAGCTTCCACGGTGCACCCGAGCCCATGATTGTGGCCGGAAATGACAGGGTGTGAAACGGCACATTGTCCTTGCCCATGAACTGCACATAGCGCACGTCGTCAGCCCCCTTGTCGGTGCGCCACCAGCGCTGCCAGGCGGCATCGTCCAAGCCATTCGCATCGGCCCATTCGGCGGTCGCGGCGATATATTCGATCGGGGCGTCGAACCAGACGTAAAACACCTTGCCCTCCATGCCCGGCCACGGCTTGTCACCCTTCATCACCGGCACGCCCCAATCCAGATCGCGGGTGATGCCACGATCCCGCAAGCCATCACCATCATGCAGCCATTTCTTGGCGATGCTTGTGGTCAGGATCGGCCAGTCTTTTTTGCTATCGATCCACTGATCCAGCCTGTCTTTCAGCTTGGATTGACGCAGATACAGATGCCGGGTTTTGCGCACCTCAAGATCGGTGGAGCCAGAAACCGCGCTGCGCGGATTTATCAAATCGGTCGGGTCCAACTGCTTGGTGCAGTTTTCGCATTGATCACCGCGGGCGTGCTCGTAACCGCAATTGGGGCAGGTGCCCTCGATATAACGATCCGGCAGGAAGCGGCCATCGGCGTTCGAGTAAACCTGCTTTTCGGAGACTTCCTCGATCAGATCATTCTCGGCCAGTTTGCCGGCAAAATACTGCGTCAGCTTGTGGTTGCGGTCGCTGGAGGAGCGGCCAAAGTGATCGAACGACAGGCGAAACCCGTCGCTTAACCCCTTTTGCACGACCCACATATCGGCGCAGAATTCCGCCACCGGCTTGCCGGCCTTGGCAGCCGCCAATTCGGCCGGTGTGCCGTGCTCGTCCGTGGCGCAAATAAACATCACCTCATGGCCGCGCGCGCGCATGAACCGCGCGTAAGCATCGGCCGGAAGCTGGCTGCCAACCAGATTGCCCAGATGCTTGATCCCGTTGATATAAGGGATTGCCGAGGTGATGAGAATGCGTGCCATGATATGCGCCCTTGCTGTGTGGCCGGAGCAATAGCCGAGCCGCAGCAAAAGTGCCAGAGGCCAGTTGGCTGACCCAACTATCTTTGCCAGTGCTAGGGGACAAGGGATTCCGTGGGTCTTAAATTGGGCTAAGGTGCCGCACATTACGGCGGATGCCCATTGGCGACAGTCATTTTGAATAGCTTGCAAACAAAAGGAAAACCAGCATGGCAACTACATTTTTAACCACAACCTTGACCACAACACAGATCGTGCAGACGAACGATTATTACTATATAACCAAGCAGGGCGCGATATTCAGGGCAGGCTCGGCGGCGATAACCAGTGGATCAGCAACCGCCACCGGCGAGCAGATTTTTGTTGCCGGTGAAGTTGCAACCTCGGATTCGGTCGGAATAAATCTTATCGGCACCCAGATAGCATCGGATACGGGTAGCAGTGGTGCCCACAAGGTCAACATCCTGAGCGGTGGCATGGTCACTACGACCAATACGGCAATATTTCTGTACGGTTCTTACAATCGAGTTACAAATGCCGGTGATATTTTTTCAAATGGTACCGGCGTGGAGAATACCGGTGCCGGACTGGATTTTGCGAATACAGGCACTATTACCGGCCTTGTCGGGGTGAAACTTGACGGGATAAATTTCAATCTATCTGGCACCACTGACGTCAGCACGATCATCAATAGCGGAAGTATTGTCGGGACAAATTGGGGGATTTCAAGCTATGGAAACTCGATCAATTTGTCCAATACGGGGTCGATTTTGGGCGGCGGTCTTGGTGTTGAGATAAATTCCGGAACCGCTTTTGCCCATATCGTCATGTGTGGATGCTCCCGTTTTTGCAAGAAGATTCCTGATCATTATTGGTGTTCAATCGGTACCGGTCGTGTGTCAGGCCTCATAAG
>JAADIC010000013.1 GCA_013151535.1 Alphaproteobacteria bacterium
GCTGGCCCTCGTTTTGCAACACGACATTCGCTGGGCCATCGCGAAAAATGACGGCGGGCATGGTTGATATCATGGGTTCCAGCGGCTTGGCCTGGCATCAATGGGACAAGCATGGGCGCTGCGCGGATCTGTCGGCGGCGGATTATTTTGCGGCGTCACGCGCGGCTTATGAGGCGGTTAACCGACCGGAAATCTTTCGCAAATTGTTAAAGCCGTTGCGCTTTCCAGCGACGGTGGTTGAGGAGGCATTCCTGAAAGCGAACCCCGAATTGAGTGCGGATATGGTGAGTGTAACCTGCAAACGCGGCCATTTTCAGGAAGTTCGGATCTGCCTGACAAAAGACCTCGAGCCACGACAATGCAGCGCCGATGTTGTGCAGGATTGCACGCAGAACGTTGTGTTTCCGCCAGTGCGCTAGCGGGCTAGCGGGCTAGCGGGCTAGCGGGCTAGCGGGCTAGCGGGCTAGCGGGCTAGCGGGCTGGTCGCAAAAATTCGTACGGTTGAAAAGGAAAAAGGACCGGGTGGGAACAGTTGGATATTAACCAATTTTCAAAACGATTTTCCCGACATGTCCCGGGCTCTCCAGCCTTTCGTGAGCGGCAGTCGCATCTTCCAGATCAAATGTCGAATCCATGACTGGTGCAATTGTTCCAGCTTCCAACAATGGCCAAACATTCTCCCGAAGATCCTGCGCGATTTCCGCCTTCGCCTGATCGCTTTGCGGGCGCAAGGTCGAGCCGGTAATCATCAGGCGTTTTACCATCACTTGCGCGAAGTTGATGTCGGCTTTTGGGCCACCCAGAAACGCAATCATCACCAAGCGGCCATCATTGGCCAGGGCTTTGATATTTCGCGAAATATAGTCGCCACCGACCATGTCGAGGATCAAGTCAACACCCCGTCCGCCAGTCGCATGACGCACCGCTTCGACATAATCCTGATCCTTGTAATTGACAGCCAGTTCCGCGCCCAGTTTCGTGCAAATTATGCATTTTTCAGAAGATCCCGCTGTGGTGAACACCCGCGCCCCGAATGCGCGCGCCAACTGGATGGCCGTGGTGCCGATGCCTGATGTTCCGCCATGCACCAAAAAGGTCTCGCCGCCGGTCAAACCGCCGCGCAGAAAGACATTTGTCCAGACTGTGAAATAGGTCTCGCACAGGGCGGCGGCGTTAACCATGTTCATGTCCGCAGGTATGGCCAGAGCGTGGTGTTGGTTGGTGACGCAATATTCCGCGTATCCGCCGCCGGGCAGCAGCGCGCACACCGCGTCACCCACGGCCCAGCGGCTGACGCCGGGGCCAGTTGCGACAACCACGCCCGCGCCTTCGAGCCCCGGCAAATCCGAGGCACCCGAGGGTGGCGCATAGGTTCCGGCGCGTTGTGCGGCGTCGGGGCGATTGACGCCGGCGGCTTTCATGCGGATCAGGATTTCGCCGGGTCCCGGGGTGGGAACCTGGCGGGTTGTCTGGCGTAAAACCTCGGGGCCACCGGGTTTGCTGATCTCGATCACGCGCATTTCTTTTGGAATTTTCATCGCCCTTAACCTTTTCCTAAGATTTCTCTGCCATAAACCCCGGCAGATCGGGCCTGCCATCCCGGTTGTTTCCACGGCCCGGGGCCTGCACTTTGTCCAGCCATTTTCCGGGTCCGCGCATGAACGCCTGCATTAAAGGATTTTTCTGAACACCGGCTTTGAATTTTTCAAACTGCATGACATTCCCGATCCGCCGATCGAGGAACTGCCATGTGGCCAAATGATCTTCACTTTCATCGCCGAGCCAGAACAATAGAGTAGAGGAGTAAACCGCCGACAATATCGCGCGTTTGGAATACCAGTTCAGATCGTCAGATGTATCCCCAAGGGTGTTCCAGATCAGATCGCAGGTCTGCCAGATCGCTTCGGCCCCTTCCGCTGCATGGGCGGGAATGGCAAAGAATGTGACACCGCGCCGAACAATCTCGGGATCCGCAGCGGCTTCCAGACGGAACCGCACAAGGGCGGCCACCCGGGCGCTGTATCGAAGGGCCGTCAAATCCGTGGCTTTGGCGCGTGCCACCATTTCAGCGTCACCTTGCCGGTGATTGGCCAGCGCCAGATCAAGTACGCCGCGTGGGCACGCCAGGTTGGCGAGCGCGGGTTCTATGCCCGAATCATGCTGGGCTGTGGCAAAGCTTTTTTCGCTCCAGCCATCGAACGGGATATTTGGCAAAATGGCTGCCAGCAGGCGGCTGCGCGCCTCGTCCAGATGGTCTTTTTCGGATTTATGCGCTGTTTCCGTCATCCCGTTATCCTTTGACTTCCGGCCGTGTGGACAATGCCCGCAAGCCTTGCTATAGGGCCACTTCCTGCAACTCTGCAACTCTAGACTTAGAAAGGTGGTGACACCACATGCAGGTATCGGTTCGTGATAACAATGTTGACCAGGCGCTTCGTGCGCTCAAGAAAAAACTGCAACGCGAAGGCGTTTTTCGTGAAATGAAGCTTCGGCAGCATTTCGAAAAGCCTTCCGTCAAGAAAGCCCGTGAAAAGGCCGAAGCGGTAAGACGCGCGCGCAAACTTGCCCGTAAAAAGGCCCAGCGCGAAGGTCTGCTGTAAGCGGAATTCGACATTTGAACCGGCGCTGAACATCGCGCCAAACACGAACCCCCGAGGCACGCCCCGGGGGTTTAGTTTTTCCGGCTCAGGATTTTCCGTTCAGGATTTCAAATCCTTACCCACGTCATTCTGGATGTATTCTTTTGTAGTCACACCCGGAATTGCCGCCATGCCCTTTATCGCACTCTTGGGCCAGATGCTGACCGGAAACCCCTCAAATCCGGGGGTCAGGCTTAACAAATGCGAGGTGTTCTGAGCGCAAAAACCATTTGCAGACGATCCATTGTCAATCGAAAGTCGCATCAATTGGTCAGCCGTCGCGCGCGACACAATCTTGGTCTGCATGACAACGCGAAACTTTTTGCGCGCATGATAATCAATGTAATATTGCAGCATTTTGGGGGTCAAACCATAGAGCATATCCGCCCGCTCCGGCACTGCCTTGTTATACCACGTCCCCGCCGGATCATACATTACCCGTTGTGACCCGTTGATTAGCAGGGCGCTGTGAGCCACGGAATTGCTGCCATTGGCAACCACCGAAATCAGGGTGATTGAAGACGGGCCGGGTTGGGAATAGGCCGCCTGCTGAACCCGTTGTTCCGAGGCCCATGGAAGTTGAGCCACTCCACAGGCCGACAAAAACAATAATCCTGCAAAAATGAATCCCAGTCGAATACGCGTCATGACCTCTCCTATCTATTAGGTGTTTCTAGTCGTCTTCAAATATCTTTTCAGTTTTGACCCCCGGCAATTCCGCAAATCTTTTCATGATTTTGACCGGTAAAAAGCTGTGCCCGATGCTTTCAAAACCAGGCACCTTGGCCAGAATATTTGTCGTGGAATTGCCGCAAAACCCGCTGGGAACAGCGCCGTAATTCTTGGCCAGTTGATAGACCTGTTCGGCAATTTCAGGCGTGACTTCAACGGTTTGCGTAACAACATGCCATTCCCTGCGGGCATGAAAACCATAATAGGCGCGTAACATTACCGGGTTCATACCATAGACGAAATCGTTGCGCTCGGGTGCCTGCGGGCTTTTGAAATTGCCAGCCGGATCAAACACAACCCGTTGCTGAGCGTTGATGACCAATGCGGAATGGCCGCCGCTGCCATTGCCGTTATTGATGACTGTGACCAGTGTGACTGACGGCGGGCCGTCATCCACATAGGCGGCTTTGGCGACAGCTTCGTCGCTGGCCCAAATCTTTTCGCCACTACAGGCGGCGAGTGCCATGACCAATAAAAGCGGTAATAATGTGCGAATTCTCAACGTCAGCTCCCCAGTTTTTTGGCAGCCACAAGTTGTGACCGTCCGCCATCCCCGCCACAAATCCGTGTGATTCTCAAGGGTTGAGCGATGAGCAAAGCAAGATTGTTGCGAAAGAGGCGCAAAACGCACGGTAATGTGATCCGTACATTTTCACAAATGCAGTCAATTCGCTGTGATTGATCGTGGCGTTTCGAGACCGGAAACGGTCAGCTATTGAAGATAGCCAGAAAAATCAGCGTACCAATGCTGATGCCGCCAACCCAAAGCGAAACCTTGATAAAACCGCCAAAGGTTTTTTGCTGCGCGCTGACGTCCATGGAACCATGTTTGTATTCGGCCATTTTATTCTTCCCTTGCATTTTCTTTGTTTCTAGCCCGCGTTGGGCCGCACTGTAACTGCGTCTTGGCGTCCTATGGCGCAGAATCGGCTGCAAGGCAAGTTAGCCCTTGCTCGAGGCCGGATTTTCAAACGCGGCAGCAAGGCGAAAGCCAATGCGATTGGCCTCTTTGGTCTGGCTTTCCTTGGGGGCGGCGCGCAGCATTACGTTGAGCTGGCCTACATGCTGCACCAGTTGGGTTTTGGCACCAGTCATATCGGTACCGTAAAATGTCAGGATGTCGGGCGCGAAAAAGCCGATGCCCTGAATGCGCATGACGCCCATTTCACCGCCCGCAAACCCCATGCCGATTTCGTGGTCACCATCCAGCGTTTTCTCGAAATTCTGGATGTAAAGCACAAGGCGCTCGTAGGCCCATTGCGCTTCGGATTTATCTTCAAGCGGGGTGTTACCGATTTCCGGCGGCAGGGGCATTTCCTCGGGGGTTTTGTGCATGTCGGGGTCACAATGGGCGACTTTGGCATCGGGCAAAGCGGCGGCCTCGACGGTTTCGGCGGTAGTTTCTATTTCGTCCATTTCTGCCCCTTCAGGTTTTCTGCCAGAGCCACGCGTCATCGGCGCGACGGGTGCGGCTGATCTGGCCGAGATGGTAAAGATGATTGAGATGAGCCAGGGATTCAACCAGCGCGAGGCCATATTCGCCCTCGCCGATCTTTCTTTTGAACAGAATGGAGAAACATTCGGCAGCGGTTTTAGGCTCGGTCACAAATTCCAGCAGGCGAATAAGGGCGGAATGGTGGTTCTCGATCAGCGCCCGCATGCGCACAGGCAGGCCGGTGAAGGGCAGTTTGTGGCCGGGCAGCACCAAATGATCCTCGCGCGCGAATTGCGACAGGCGTTCGCAGGCTTCCAGCCATTCGGCCAAAGGGTCGGCATCGGGCTCGGTTGCGTAAACACCGATATTGGGGCTGATGGAGGACAGGATTTGATCGCCCGCCAGCAGCAAGGGTTCATCCAGACACCAGAATGTGGCATGCTCGGGCGCGTGGCCATTGCCCATACGCACATGCCATTTGCGCCCGCCGATTTCCAGAATTTGCCCTTCCTGAATGCGTTTGAAGCCCAGCGGCATCGGGGCGACGATGTCGGAATAAAGGAACGGGCGTTCCGATTGGCGCTTGGCGTAAAGGGCGGGCTCCATGCCACCGGCGCGGTAATGGGCCAGCGTTTCTTCCTTCTGCACCTCGTGATGATCGAGCGTCAGCATGCGCGCGAACAACCAAGCGGTGCGGGTTGTCCAAAGTTCGGTGCCAAATTCCGACTGCATCCAGCCCGCCAGCCCGATGTGATCGGGATGGTGGTGGGTGACGATGACGCGTTTGATCGGCAGGCCCTTGAGCGGCCCCTCCATGATCGCGTGCCAGATATTTCGCGCGCGATTGGAGGCGAAACCGGTGTCAATCACCGTCCAGCCGTCGCTTTCGCGCAAGGCGTAAACATTGACGTGATCGAGCTTCATCGGCAACGGTAGGCGCAGCCACAGGATACCGTCGGCAACCTCGATCGCTTCGCCCTCAAGCGGAATGGTTTCAAACGGGTGGCGAATCGGGGTCATGCTTGCGTCCATCTATCCGGCCAGATCTTCAGGGCTGAGGGCGTAAAGGCTGCGCGCGCCTTCGCGGGCTTGTGAACATAGCGCGTCATAGGCGATCATTTGCTGGCGGATGAAGAAGCGCGCCAGTTCGGTGCGAGGGCCTTTCCCCCCTTCGGCCAACGCGGCTTTCAGCAGGTAATGGCCGCCCAGAACCAGCGCGAAGGCCCGCAGATAGGGGGTGGCCCCGGCGAAGCGTTCATTCAGGTCGCTTTGCTCCAGCATCCAGCTTGTGGTGGCGATCAGCCCCTGTTCGCCTGCGTCCAAAAAGGCCGCAAGGTCAGGCAGGGTTTGCTCGGCGTCGGCGACGTTCTGGCTGATTTCCGACAGTAAGGAAAAGGCGGCGCGCCCGTCATCCATCAGTTTGCGCCCCACAAGATCCATAGCCTGAATGCCGTTCGTGCCCTCATAAATCGCGGTGACACGCACGTCGCGCAAAAACTGTGCGGCACCGGTTTCCTCAATATATCCCATGCCGCCATGGACTTGCACACCAAGATTTGCCACTTCGAATCCTGTATCGGTGCCAAACGCTTTGGCAATCGGCGTCAGGAAAGCGGCGCGGGCAGCCAAGCCAGCGTCCCCCGTAGCATTGGCCAGATCGCCGGATATTGCGGTGTCATAGATGATGGCGCGCACGGCATTGGTTTGGGATTTCATCAGCATTAGCATCCGGCGCATATCGGCGTGGTCAAGGATCGTACCGGTGCCATCAACCGGGGTTTTGCCCTGCTTGCGGTCCAGCGCAAACTCAAGCGCCTGCTGATAGGCGGCCTCGGCCACGCCAAGCCCTTCGCTGGCCACGCCAAGGCGGGCGTTGTTCATCATGGTGAACATGGCTTTCATACCTGCATGTTTCGCACCCACCAGCCAACCGGTGGCACCCGCGTAATCCATCACGGCGGTGGGCGAGCCGTGCAGGCCCAGTTTATGTTCCAGCGACACCACCTTTAACGTATTTGCGCGCCCCGGATTGCCGTTTTCATCGGGCAGGTATTTGGGCACCAGGAAAAGCGAAATCCCCTTGGTTCCGGGCACGCCATCGGGCAAACGCGCCAGCACCAGATGGCAGATATTACCGGCGAAATCGCTGTCACCCCACGAGATGAAAATCTTTTGGCCGGAAATTGCATATGTGCCATCGCCGTTATCCGTAGCTTTGGAGCGCACCGCGCCGACATCCGAGCCAGCTTGCGGTTCCGTCAGGTTCATGGTGCCGGACCACTCACCAGAGATCAGTTTCGGTATATAAAGCGATTTCAACGCGTCACTGGCGTGATGATCCAGCGCCTCGATCTGACCTTGCGACATTAGCGGGTTGAGCGATAGGGCCAGACAGGCCCCGCTCATCATTTCGGTCAGGGCCACGGCCAGCGTTTGCGGCAAGCCCATGCCGCCATATTCAGGGTTGGCGGCGATGCCGATCCAGCCACCCTCGGCGATGGCTTTATAGCCTTCGGCAAATCCGGGTGAGGTGCGCACCACGCCGTTTTCAAGCGTCGCGGGGTGCAAGTCACCGGCGCGATTGAGGGGGGCCAGAACCTCTTCGGCCATCTTGCCACCCTCGCTCAGGATTGCGTCGCGCAGATCGGCGGTGGCCTCGGCGAATTTTTCGGTAGCGCTCAGACGCTCAAAGCCGACCACGTTTTCAAACAGGAATTTAAGCTCGGAAACAGGTGCTTTATAGGCCATGTGATCCCCTTGGAAATTGCGTGTTGTTGTCAGGCGCGCTATGGGTGCCTGAAACGCGATCATAAAGGCCGCGCCCACAGCTAACAACCGGAACGTCACGACAAAATGCACGAGATCATCACCGAGACACTTGCCCCGGATCAGGCCGGGATCGACCGGGCAGTCGCGATCTGGCGCGGCGGTGGTCTGGTGGCGTTCCCGACCGAGACGGTTTACGGGCTGGGGGCGGATGCGTGCCATGGCGCGGCGGTGGCGGCGATTTATGCGGCCAAGGGGCGGCCTGCGTTCAATCCGTTGATTATTCATGTGGCGGATATTGCTATCGCGCAGCGATTTGCCCGGCTTGACGGGGTGGCGGCTGATCTGGCCGATGCGTTCTGGCCCGGGCCTTTAAGCCTTGTTTTGCCCTTGCAATGCGATAGTGGATTATCACCATTGGTGACGGCGGGGCTGGATAGTGTTGCGGTGCGGGTGCCGGAAAATCCGCTGGCGCAGCAATTGCTGCGCGGCTTTGGCGGCGCGATTGCCGCCCCTTCGGCCAACCCATCGGGGCGGATCAGCCCGACATCGGCGGCCCATGTTCTGGGTGGGCTGGCCGGAAAGATCGACGCGGTGATGGATGGTGGCGATTGTGCGGTTGGGCTTGAGTCAACGATTGTTCACGCGGGTGGCGCGCACCCTGCCCTTTTGCGCCCCGGCGGGCTGCCGGTTGAGGCGATCGAGGCCATGTTGGGGGTAAAATTGCACCGCGATCCTGACCCTGACCGGCCAAGCGCGCCGGGTCAACTGGCATCCCATTATGCGCCGTCCTCGGCTATGCGGTTGAATGTTGAGGCACCATCCAGCGATGCTCTGTTCCTTGGGTTTGGCGCGGGGCTAAAGGCTGATCGCAACCTGTCGCCGGCGCGCGACTTGCACGAGGCAGCCGCCAATTTGTTTGGGATGCTGCATGAGTTGGACGCTATCGCCAATGCAGCAGGCAGGGCAGTGATCGAAGTGGCCCCGATCCCGGATCACGGGCTGGGGGCGGCGATCAATGACCGGCTGAAGCGGGCAGCGGCAAAGCGCTAAGCCGTGCCACCTTTGGCCGATAGAAAGCTGGGCGAAATGCCAAGGCTG
>JAADIC010000133.1 GCA_013151535.1 Alphaproteobacteria bacterium
ATCATGGTGTCGCGCTGGTTCACGGTGTTGGCCAGCGCTGCGTTCAGGAAATCGACGGTGATGCTGACATCTTCGGCCGCGCCGAATTTGGTTGAAATGGTGCCGGTCACGGTTTGCAGCTCGGCCAGTAATTTATCTGACTGGATGGCGGCGCGGTCGCGTTCCTTCATGGTTTTGCGCAAAGTGCGCTGGATCACTTCGATGCCGGTTTCCAGCTCGCGGCGGCGATCCTCGGAGGCCAGAAGTGCGCTTTGCTGGGCCGAAATCTGCTCCAGCGCCACATAAAACCGCTCCTGGGCCTTCTGGGCCTCAAGGGCGCGTTTGTCGCGTTCGCCTGACAGGTCGTTCAGCCGGACCTCGTAATCAACCTGCAAGGCCTGGGCCTGTTCGGCATTGCTGCTGGCGGACAGAGAGTTGACCAGAAAGGCCGAAGACACAAAAATCGTCCAGCCAAAAAACACCGCCGCCCCGACGGTCAGGGTCATCTGGGTGATCGGTGTCAGGCGTAGATAGCGGGTGGAATTATCCGTGCGCAGATAGAGACGCTGTTCCGAAAAATACTTTTCACAAGTCACATGCAGCTTGCGCTTTAGTCGGGTCTTCAATGAACTTCCCCTCGGTAGCCTGATGCGGCGGACAGCTCAGAGTGGGTCTTGTCCGCGAACACCAGATTTTTTTAGTTAAATGCAGAATTTTTTTCAACTGTTTTCCTTGACGCGCGGGCTTTGGTTTCCGATTTGGAAACAAAGCGCGCGGGTTCTTGCCGATTGGCCTGTGGATTGCGGGGATAATCCGGAAAAACGGCAAAATATGTTCGATAACAAGGCGAAAACCCGCCGACATGGTGGCGGATTGGCGGCGGATTTTTCTGACCCGCCGGGTCTTTTGTTGCAATTGCAGGCGAAAAGATGAATTACCGATATTCAAAACCCCGAAATCCGGACCAATGATGTGACCCCCAAATCCAACCCGCCAAGACTTCGGTTCGTCAAAAGGGCGCTGGCGGTGCTGGTGGGGGTTGTGCTGTCAATTGCCGCGCTGGTGGTGTTTCTGAGCGCCACCGGGGCGCAGGCACCGGATTGGGCGCGTACGCGATTCGTCGAGCGGCTGAACGCGGCTTATCCGCAAGGAGAGATCAGCATCGGCAGCATCGCCCTTGCGCCAATCGGTAAAGGGTTCGGCCCGACGATCGTTTTGCGCAATGTCAAGCTGCGCGACCCGGATGGCAACCTGCGCGCAGCACTTCCGAGGGTCAGCGCCAGATTTGACGCGGGTGACATCGTGTCGGGCACGATCCGCCCGGTCAATGTGGTGGCCAACAATGCCGAATTGCACATTGCGCGTGACGTTGATGGCCGCTTCAACCTTAGCATCGGCAACGGTGGCGCGCCGCAATCAGCCGCGACTGAACAGGACGCGCTTGATCTGACCGCCAATGACATGATGGCGCAGATCGAAGGGTTTCTGGATATTCCGGCCCTGTCGAAACTGAAGCGGATCGAAGCCCGCGACACCATTGTTTTGATCGATGATGAATTGACTGGCCGGTCCTGGGAAATCCGGCAAGGTGTGGTGGTCTTTGAAAACGCCCCGAGCGAACTAAGCGCAAATGTGCGTTTTAATCTAACGGGCGGGGCTGGGAAAGCGGGTGCGAAAAACGCCTGGGCCAGCTTTGGCTGGCGCAAGAAGAAAGGCGCGGATGTTTCTGAATTTTCGACCAAATTCAGCGATGTGCGGGCCGAGGACGTGGCCGATCAGTTTGCGGCGTTTGACTGGCTGCGGGTGCTGGATGCGCCGATCTCGGGCTCCATGGCGCTGGACATGGCCAGTGACGGCACATTTGGTGAAATGCACGGGGTTCTGGATGTGGGGGCCGGGGTCATTCGCGAAACCGAACAGGCCCAGCCCGTGCGCTTTACCGCCGCCAAGGCCTATTTTTCCTATGACCAGAAGCAAGAGAAATTCACCTTCGACGAAATAACCCTGAACACCGGGGCGGCCCATATCGTGGCCAACGGGCATATCTATCTGAGCGACCGGATTGATCGCACGGTTGGCGCGGTGATTGCCCAGTTGCAATTCACCAAGGTCCGGCTCAGCCCCGAGGGGATATTCAACGCACCGGTTGAGATCGATCTGGGGGCGCTGGATATGCGGGTGCAGCTTGATCCGCTGGTGGTCGATATCGGCCAGTTGGTGCTGGTGGATGGTGACACGCGGGTGGTCGCCAAAGGCCGCATCGAGGCGCTGGCGGCGGGCTGGAAACCGGCGATTGATCTGGAGATCAATAACCTGACGGTCAAGCGGATGCTGGATTTCTGGCCGCTTGTCTATAAACCCCAATCGCGCGACTGGATGATAAACAACATCAACGCCGCGCTCCTTTACAATATCAAAGGGGCGTTGCGCGGGCAGGCCGGGCAAAAACCGACCCTTGATCTGGGCTTTGATCTGGAGGATGCCTCGGTCCGGTTCCTCAAAACCCTGCCGCCGATTGAAAACGCCAGCGGTTACGGTGTGCTTGGCGGCGGCAAACTTAGCATCGTTGTGCAAGAGGGGCTGGTAAGCGCCCCCGATGGCGGCCAGATCAACGTGGCGGGCACGGTGTTTCAGATCCTCAACACCAGGATCAAGCAATCCCCGGCCGAGCTGCGCCTGAAAACCCAAAGCACGATCACGTCTTTGCTGTCATTGCTGGATCTGAAACCGTTTGAATTCATGCGCAAAGCGGGTTTGGAGACGGATCTGGCGCAGGGCACGATCTCGACCGATGGTCTGCTGAAGTTTCCGCTGGTGAAAAAGGTGACATTTGATCTGGTCGATATGTCGCTTGAGGGTAAAGTCAGCAATGTCAGCAGCCGCAAGCTGGTCAAGGGCAAGACGGTCAGTGCCGACAGTCTGAAAGTGGCGATTGACAATGAAGGGCTGACCATCGCCGGGCAGGCACGCCTTGGGAAACTGCCGCTGTCGGGCCTTTGGTATCAGCAATTCGGCCCCAAAGGCCAAGGCAAGTCGCGCCTTGAGGGGCAGATCGAGATTTCGCAACGGTTCTTGGATGAATTTGGCGTGAAACTGCCCAGGGGGGCGGTGCAGGGTAAAGGTACCGGGCATTTCGTGGTTGATCTTGTGCGCGACAAACCGGCCGAGTTCAGGCTGGTTTCCGATCTCAATCGTGTACGTCTGGCGATTGATGCGCTTGGCTGGCGCAAGGCGAAAAACGTCAAGGGCAGTTTTGAGGTGCAGGGGCGCACCGGTGAGCCGGCGTTTATCTCGCTTGTGTCGCTCAAAACCAACGGGCTGACGGCCAGGGGTTCGGTCAAGCTGAAACCTGACGGCGGGCTGGCGCTGGCCCGGTTTGATGTGTTCAAGCTGGAAGACTGGATGGATGTCAGCGTTGATATTCGCAGCGATAGCACCGGCAATGCCGCCTATTCCATCACCGGTGGCAAGGTCGATTTTCGCAAAAGCCGGTTTGGCTCCAGTGACACCAGCAACGTTGAAACCAGCGTTGCCGCCAAAATCGACCGCCTGATATTAAGCAGCGGCATTGCCCTGACTTCGGTTGAGGGCAAGCTGAGTGTGCGCGATGGCGTGACCGGTTCGTTTTCCGGGCGCGTCAATGGCGATGCGCGCATTGTCGGCACACTCGCGCCGTTCAATGGCGGCACCGGCGTGCGCTTCACCTCGACCGATGCGGGGGCGGTGTTCCGCTCGGCCGGGTTGTTTTCAAGCGCCACGGGCGGGCGGATGGATATGATCCTGGTGCCCTCGGGCAAGCCCGGCAATTATAACGGCACGTTGAAAAGCACCGATATCAAGGTGCGCAATGCCTCGGCGCTGGCGGAGATCCTGTCGGCGATTTCGGTGGTTGGGCTGGTCGAGCAATTGGGCGGCGAGGGGATTTCGTTTTCCGATGTGGATGCCAAATTTGTTTTGACCCCGACCGGGGTTGATCTGAAAGAAGGCAGCGCAATCGGGGCCTCGCTTGGCCTGACCATGGAGGGGATATACGATTCCGCCGCCGCCAACATGAATATGCGCGGGGTGATTACGCCGATTTACCTGCTGAACGGAATACTTGAGCAGACCAAGATATTCGGCGGCTTGTTTGGCAAGAAAAAGGGCGAGGGTTTGCTGGGCTTCAACTATACCCTGAAGGGGAGCACGGATGATCCTAAGGTCGGGGTCAACCCGTTGTCCATTCTGGCACCGGGCATTCTGCGCGAAATTTTCCGCGCGCCAAAAGCCAAGAAATCCAACTGATGCGGTTATCGGATTTTGATTTTGATCTGCCGGAACGGCTGATCGCCACCCGCCCGGTGCAGCCGCGCTCGGCCTCGCGGCTGTTATACGCAACCGGCGCTGTGACCCAGGATCGTCAAGTCACCGATCTGGTGCATCTTCTGCGCAAGGGGGATCGGCTGGTTCTGAACAACACCAAAGTCATTCCGGCCCGCCTGAACGGCAGCCGTATCCGCCATTCCGATCAGGGCGAGACCCGCGCCAAGGTTGAAATAACCTTGCTGTCACCCACGCCCGATGGCCATTGGCGCGCCCTTGCGAAACCCGGCAAGCGCCTGAAAACAGGCGAACGGGTGGAGTTTGGCGGCGGGCTATGGGCCGAGGTTTTGGACAAGCCAGAGGGCGAGGTATTGTTGGTGTTCAATCTGTCCGGTGGTGCTTTTGATGCGGCGCTGGCCCACGTCGGCATGATGCCGCTGCCGCCTTATATTGCGTCCTTACGCGCGGTGGATGCGCAGGACAACCTTGATTACCAGACCGTGTTCGCCAAAATCAGCGGCGCGGTTGCGGCACCAACGGCGTCGCTGCATTTTGATGATGCGCTGCTGGCGGGTCTTGCCGATTTCGGCGTATCCACCAGCGAAGTCACGCTGCATGTGGGGGCCGGAACCTTCCTGCCAGTCAAGGTTGACGATGTCAGCAGTCACAGGATGCACAGCGAATGGGGGCAGGTCAGCACGCAGGCGGCGGCCGAGATCAACGCCACCAAAGCCGCAGGCGGGCGGATTATCCCGGTGGGCACCACCGCCCTGCGGCTGATTGAAAGCGCCGCCGCCTCGTCGGGGCAGGTGCAGCCCTATCAGGGTGAAACCGACATTTTCATCAAGCCGGGTTATGATTTTCGCGTCACAGACGGGCTGATGACCAATTTTCACCTGCCGAAATCCACCCTGTTGATGCTGGTTTCAGCCTTGATGGGACCGGGGCGAATACGTCAGATTTATGCCCACGCGATTGCGCAGGATTACCGCTTTTTCTCTTACGGGGACAGCTCGCTTTTGCTGCCCGGAACGCCCTAAAAACAGGTCGTGGACAAGCGAAATACATGTCGCTAAATGACGCCTCGCAGAGGTTCTGATCTGCTAGGCCAATTCTATGATATAACGGGGAATACCGATGCTGGCTGTGGCGCGAAATTCATGGGCATTGCTGCTGGGCATGCTGCTGTTGATGCTTGGCAACGGCTTGCAGGGCACGCTTTTGGGCGTGCGCGGCGCGGCCGAGGGGTTTTCAACCACCTCCATGTCGATCGTCATGTCGGCCTATTTCGTCGGCTTTCTGGGCGGCTCGCGCCTTGCCCCCGAGATGATCCGCCGGGTTGGCCATGTGCGGGTGTTCGCCGCCCTTGGCTCGTTCATATCCGCCGTCTTGATCCTTTACGCCGCTTTGCCGGATCCGGTTGCCTGGGCGTTGATGCGCATGGTGATCGGGTTTTGCTTTTCCGGGGTTTATGTGGTGGCCGAAAGCTGGCTGAACGACACCTCGACCAACGAAAATCGCGGCCAGACCATGTCGCTTTACATGATCGTGCAGATGATCGGCATCGTGAGCGCGCAGGGCCTGCTGAACGTGGCCGATCCTGCCGGATACAACCTGTTCATCATCTCCTCGGTGCTGGTGTCGATCTCGTTTGCGCCGATATTGCTGTCGGTCAGCCCGGCGCCGGTGTTTCACACCACCAAACCGATGACGCTCAAGCAATTGTTCAAGACCTCGCCACTTGGCTTTGTCGGCATGTTCCTGCTGGGCGCGGTTTTTTCGGCCCTGTTCGGCATGTCGGCTATTTTCGGGGCGCAAATCAATCTGAGCCTGCGCGAAATCTCGATGTTTGTGGCGGCGATTTATGTCGGGGGGATGCTATTTCAATACCCCATCGGCTGGTTTTCCGACCGGATGGATCGACGACGCCTGATCGCGGGGCTGACGGCGATTGGCGCGGTCATTACCTTTAGCGGGGTGCTGTTTGATGGCGGGTTCACCGGGTTGCTGGTGCTGTCCTTCATCATTGGCGGCATCGCCAACCCGCTTTATTCGCTCTATCTGGCCTATACCAGCGACTTTCTGGACAGCGATGATATGGCAGCGGCCTCGGGTGGGCTTATTTTCATCAACGGCATTGGCGCGATTTCCGGGCCGATTCTGCTCGGCGCGATGATGGATACATGGGGGCCGTACAGTTTTTTCGGCTATGTGGCCGGGGTTCTGGCGCTGATGGCGCTTTATGCGTTCTATCGTATGACCCAGCGCGCCGCGCCTTCGGTTGAAGATACATCATCTTATTCGCATTTGGCCCCGACATCTTCCCCCGTTGCGGTGGAAGTGGCGCAGGAATTGGCGATTGAGATGGCGCAGGACTTTGCCATCGAGATGGCGCAGGACTTTGCCATCGAGATGGCCTTGGAGGAAGAAAGCAACATAAATGACACAGATGATATCGCGTAATATTATTGCCTTGAATTCGCCAAAATCTTTGCGAAAACTTCAACATAGGCGTGATATTGTTATGAGTGGAGGGCGCAATGGCAGATGCCGGTGAAATTCGTCGGTTTTGGGTGGAAGAAGTCGGACCAGCGGGGTGGTATAATGCCACCGAGGAGTTGGACGTAACCATTCAGGAACGCTTTGGTGAGGCTTGGGAACAGGCCGCCGCGGGGGCCTATATGGACTGGGCCTGTGATCCCGATAAGGCACTTTCGCTTCTGATCCTGCTGGATCAATTCCCGCGCAATATGTTTCGCGGCTCAAAACGGGCATTTTGCACCGATCGCAAGGCGGTTTGCGTGGCGAAAAAGGCGATTGAGCGTGGCTATGACATGCGCGCGCCGGAACCCGAGCGGCAGTTCTTTTATCTGCCCCTGATGCATTCCGAAAGCCTGACAGATCAGGAGCGTTGCGTGCGTCTGATGAAAACACGCATGCCCGAGGCCGGGGAGAGCAATCTGCTCCATGCCAAGGTGCATCGTGAGGTGATCCGCAAATTTGGCCGCTTCCCGTATCGCAACGAGGCGTTGGATCGATCCATGACCCCACAAGAGGCGGCCTATCTTGAATCAGGTGGCTACGGCGCGACAGTGCAACAGTTACAGGCAGGCTGATTCGGGCCAGATTGTACAAATTGGCCGAATGAGATCAGAATTGATAGGTTTGGCGAGGTTCGTAACAAGAAATCGATTGGCGGCGCAATAATCTTGCGTCGCCATTATTGTTTGCTGGCGGGCTGAATTTGGTTTAATATCAAACTATTATTCTCGCAGGAGGGCAGCATGGCCGCGAAAACTTATGATATGATCGTAATCGGGGCTGGCCCCGGCGGCTATGTGGCTGCAATTCGCGGCGCGCAGCTTGGCCTGAAGGTGGCCATTGTCGAACGTGAGCATCTCGGTGGTATCTGCCTCAACTGGGGCTGCATCCCGACCAAAGCGCTGCTACGCTCGGCGGAAGTGTTCCATCTGATGGGCCGCGCCAAGGAATTTGGCCTGTCGGCCGACAAGATCGGTTTTGATCTGGCCGCCGTGGTCAAACGCTCGCGCGGGGTGGCGGCGCAATTATCGGCTGGCATTGGTCATCTGATGAAGAAGAACAAAATCACCGTGGTGATGGGGACGGCCAAACTGACCGCGAAAAATACCGTCAGCGTGAAAACCGATAAGGGTGTTGAAACCCTGAGCGCTAAGGCCATCGTGGTGGCCACCGGCGCGCGGGCGCGCGAATTACCGGGGCTTGAGGCTGATGGTGATCTGGTCTGGACCTATAAACACGCGCTGGTCGCGACCCGGATGCCGAAAAAGCTGCTGGTGATCGGCTCCGGCGCGATTGGCATCGAATTTGCCAGCTTTTTCAACACGCTGGGCGCGGATACCACGGTGGTCGAGGTGCTGGATCGGGTGCTGCCGGTGGAAGACGCCGAAATCTCGAAATTCGCCAAAAAGCAATTCGTCAAGCAGGGCATGAAAATCCGTGAAAAATCCATGGTCAAGAAACTGGATCGCGGCAAAGGCAAGGTGATCGCCCATATCGAAGCTGGCGGCAAGGTCGAGACCCATGAGTTTGACACCGTGATTTCTGCTGTCGGCATTGTCGGCAATGTGGAAGGGCTTGGGCTTGAGGAAATCGGCATCAAAATCGACCGCAGCCATGTGGTTGTCGATGAATATTGCCGAACCGGTATCGACGGGGTTTACGCCATTGGCGATATCGCCGGCGCGCCGTGGCTGGCGCACAAGGCCAGCCATGAAGGCGTGGCCGTGGCTGAACAGATCGCGGGCCTGCATCCCCATCCGGTGCGCCCCGAAAGCATCGCCGGTTGCACCTATTGCCACCCGCAGGTTGCCAGCGTCGGCTATACCGAAGCACGCGCCAAAGAGCTTG
>JAADIC010000134.1 GCA_013151535.1 Alphaproteobacteria bacterium
GTTGCAACGCCAGCGAAAGATCGGTGATGCCATCCAGATACAGCGTGCCTTTTTCGGCCCGCTCGGCATAACCACGATGCAATTCGGGTTTCTCAGAGCCAAACAGCTCCATCTCCATGGAGTTTTCTGGGATCGCGGCACAATTGACCGCCGTAAACGGGGCCACATCTTTGGCCGACAATTCATGCAGGAAATGGGCGCAGACCTCTTTGCCGACACCGGTTTGGCCGGTCAGAAGAACCGGCATCGGGGCGGCTGAAATCCGTTTCAGGGTGCTTTCGATCTCGAGCATGGCGTCAGATGGCCCCAGAACGCCCTTGGTCAGCCGCAATTCGCGCACCGGCACGATCGAAACGATACGCTGGAACAGATCGTCAAGCTCGAACGGTTTGCTTACATAGTCACCCGCGCCCTTTTTCAGCAAGCCCACGGCCTGCTCCACGTCGCCAAAAGCAGTCATGAACAAAAACGGCGCGATCGAGCGATAGCGCCGCGCCTCGTCAAAAATCTGCTCGCCGTTCATGTCGGGCAAACGAATATCACAGACGATGATATCGCGATTGGCATGCGGCAGGGCCGCCAGCCCCTCGGCCCCGCTTTGCCACCAGAGCACATCGGCGCCTTAGGGTGAAGACCTGCACAAGGGATTCGCCCATGATCGGATCGTCTTCGATCAAACCGATTTTAAGGCCCTCAAGCTGCATGTCTGACAACCGCCTCTTTCAACGGAATTTCAACTGATACAAGCGCCCCCGCATCGGAATTCGTGGCCTTGATCTGGCCGCGCAGTTCTTCCACCAGCCGGCAAATCACCCACAGGCCAAGGCCGGCGCTGTCATCGAGTTGCAGTTTTTTGCTGTTCTTGTTGTTCAGGCAATGCAGCAAATCCGCCGGGATACCGCGGCCGCTATTTTGCACGCTGATCCGCAAACTGTCCTTGTCAATGGCCGAGCGGAAGGTGATTTCCCCACCATAGCCCGCCGCATGCGAGGCATTCAGCAGCAGGTTCAGCCCGATCTGGCGCACGCTTGTGCCATCAATCGCAAGTTCATCCCGCCAGTCGGATTTCCAATCAAGGGTCTGGGCGCGGCGCAGAATTTCCGGGCGCAGCAAGCGGCGCAGATCGGCGAAATCCTTTTCGCTGAGCTTGCGCTTGGCCGCCCGGTTTCGATAGGCCAGCAACGAGGTTTGCACGACCTCACCAATGCTTTTCAGGCCCCGCTCCAGCAGGCCGATAGATTTTTGCCGCACCTCGGGTTTTCCTTCATGGCGTTTCAGGGTTTCAAGCGCGTTCAACATACCACCCAGCGGGTTGTTGATCTCATGCGCCATGGCCGCAGCCAACCGCCCGAGGCTGGCCAGCTTTTCCTCTTCATGCAGGGTTGCGGCCAGCATATCACGCTCGTTCACCGCCCGGACCATGGAATTGTAACTGTTGTAAAGGGTCGAGATTTCTTTGCTGGAACTGCCGATATCCGTGGCGTTGATCTCGGTGAAACCACCCTCCTTCGTTTGATCCAGATGTTCGGCCAGAATTTGCATCGGCCGGGTCATGCGCCGGGTCAGCAAATAACCGAAGGCGGCGAAAAATACTGTGAAAAACGTGTTCGTACCGATCAGCGCCAGCCTTACGCTTCGCCGCTCGGCCAATTGTTCTTTCACATCCAGCGTTACCATCAGCTTGCCGATGATCTGGCCCTGAAATTCCATGTTCTTGGTGACCCGCACCACCGGCAAATCGGCCCGAATGCGCACCATATCTTCGGGAATGGCGGTTTTCAGATGGCTTTCAGGAATTGGTGTCTCCGTCGGGAATTCACCGGGATCCGAGGCGGCCAGTATGATGTCACGCGGATCGGCAACAATCGTCGAAACGATACTGATGTTTTCGTATTGGGATTTTGACCGCTCGATCGCGTCAAAAATCTCCCAGATATCCGCGCGCAGAACATGCGGCAGTACCGAGGTCGACAGGCCGTCAAGATAGGCCCCCGAAAGCTCTTTCAGGTTCTGGTCCTGAATGTCGGAAAGTTTTGCCAGCACGCGTTCAGTCACCAGCGTGCCAATGGCAATCATCAGGATCGCCACCACCAGCGGTATCTTGATCGAGATCGGCCAGGAAGCCGGACGCAAGCCTGTAAAACTCATCCGAAATCCCGCACTTTTTTCATGAAGCCAGCAATTTTGGCAAAATCCGTGCCCTCAGGCGGGCCGAAACTGTCCAGCTTTAGCAAATCCAGAACCTGCTTGCCCAGCGGATCCAGATGCATGTTCAATATGGCGTTTCTGATCGCCGCAAAATGCGGTGTTCCAACCGCCGCCTTGGGGGCGGCAATCGGCGGGAACCCCAACCAGTCGGATTTAGAAATGACGGTGGTTTTTGCCGTCAGTTCCGGTTCAATCTGGCTAAGAACCTCCCAGACATAACCATCCACAGACCCGCTCTGCGCCAGTTTCGAAGCAACCGCCCGCACCACGTTGCGATGACCATAGGCAAAAAACGTCTTTCGGAAATAATCATCCGGGCGCATGTTCCGTTCAGCCAACAAGGCCGTGGTCACCAGATAGCCGGAATTGGAATCCGGGTCGGAAAAGCAATGCAAATCGCCCGCCAGATCGTCGATGCTGCTGGCGTCACGCCCCGCCGCCCCGATCAGATAGGCCTGATAACGTGGCCGCCCGCGCCAGACCGGCACGCTAAGCAATTCAAGTGCATCCTGAAAGCGAATGAACGGATAACCGCAAATCCACGCCGCATCCAGACGCCCGGCCACCAAAAGGGTGGTGATTTCCTGATAGGTGCGTTTCTGGATCAGCTCGACCCGGCTGCCGGTGGCATTGGAAAAATATTCCTCAAGCCCGTTCAGCAGCGACAGATCATTGGACAGGAACACCGGCGTCAACCCGAATCGCAACGCCGGACCCTGCGCCAGAGCCGGTGCAGATAGCGCCCCCAACCCGGAGGCCAGCGCCAGTGAGTGTTTCAAAAAAACCCTACGTTTCATGCTGCCCCCGCGTGTTGAAGCCGTATCAAAGGCCGTATCAAAGGCCGTATCAAAGCTGGTGTGAAATAGCACTGGAATGAAAAGCTGAATGTCATTGGCAGTCAAGCCCATTAAATTTCACCGCTCCAGGCGGTCTTTTCGCCCGCTGCGCAATCACTGGAACCTGACCACAAAGTGATTCGGGAACCGCATTGCAATCTTGCAAATCCGGCATGTGAGGGAGATCATGGCGACGTTTCCGCAGACACCGCGAAAGGGCATCCCATGTTTTTTGTTCTCCGATCTTTTGCGTTTTCTCTTGGCCTTGTCTTTCTGGTTGGTCTTACCTCGCCGACCCAGGCGCAAGAGCAATTGACGATCCAAAACAGCACCGGCCGCGATATGGCGGTCGAAAAATTCGGAAGCGGCACGATTGCGGTCATTCTGGCCCATCAATACGACGCCTCGCGGTTGCAATGGGCGTTCTTTGCGCGTGAACTGGCCCAGCGCGGTTACACCGCCTATACGTTTGATTTCAACGGCCACGGCAAGAACACCAAGGGCGGCAAGCAGCGGCTGAAGAACGATCTGGACCTTGGCGAGATGGTGAAACTGGCGCGCGCCGAGGGGGCGAAAAAGGTCTATATGATCGGATCCAGCATGGGCGCGGCGGCGGTTCTGAAGGCCGGTATCAGCCAGAAACTGGATGGTATCATCGCCATGGCACCGTATCTGGACAACAGCCGGTTCGCCGCGCTCAGTACCTCTGAAACCGGTCGGGTGTCTGAAGATGTGTTGCTGTTCACCACCAAGAACGACAGCTCTTATTCCAACGCGGTCGATCTGGACATGCTGCTGCCCAACGCCACGCTTTATGCCTATGCGGGCAATGCGCACGGCATGGGGTTGCTGCGCACAAACAAGGGGACCGAGGTTCGCAACTTGATTTTCGGGTTTTTGAAGTAGCGCTTAAAGCGTCATGAACACGTCGTAGCGGGTGGATTTGCCGTTGATCCGGTGGCTGGGCATCCGCAAGCCTGTCATGGCATCGGCCTTTTGCGGCCATTTCAGGACCACGCGGTTACGCGCACAACCCAACGCCGCCTGCATCAGGGCAAGCGCATCGTCATCCGTGCCGACAATATCGCGGATCTGGCGCAACTCCTTTTTGACAAGGGCCGAGTTGTGGCGTGGTGGGTGCATGGGATCAACCAGCACCACCTCGGGGGTCAGACCCGGCAACAGGTCTTTGGCATCGCCATGCAGCAGGGATATGCGAGCCACGATTTCGGCCACTTCGCCACCCGCATCGCGTGCCTGCGCCAACCCTTCGGCCAAAAGGCGGTGCATGTGATCCGAGCGTTCGATCAGGGTCACTTTCGCCCCAAGCGAGGCCAGCAAAAACCCGTCACGCCCAAGCCCCGCCGTGGCGTCCACCACATCGGGCGTCTTGCCGTTCTTCAGGCCGATGGCGCGCGGCAAAGCCTGCCCGCGCCCGCCACCAAATCGCAAACGATGGACCACCGCACCGCTGGTGAAATCGGCTTTCAGAGGCGTATCCTCAACCATGTGACATCACACCAACCGCTCAAACTGGGTCTGGGCATAGCCTTGAATGAACAGCAGCGCCGTCAGATCGCCGAAATTTATCACGATGTCACAAGACGCCGCAACCGCCGGTTTGGCGTGCAAAGCCACGCCTGACCCTGCCAGCATCAGCATGCCAAGATCATTCGCCCCGTCCCCCACGGCCAGCACATCCGCCGCCTTGATCCCCAGGCGCGCCGTGATCTGGTTCAACGCCTCAACCTTGGCCTCGCGCCCTAAAATCGGCGGCACAACCCGCCCGGTCAGAACACCATCGACAATCTCAAGCACATTGGCGCGGGTCTCGTCAAAGCCGAGGCCATGGCCGACGCTTTCGGTAAATTCCGTGAACCCACCCGACACCAGCGCGCAATAGCCGCCGTTTTTCTGCATGGTGGCGACCAACACCTTGCCGCCGGAAACCGCCGTGATCCGGGTTTCCAGAACTTTGTCGATCACGCTTTCGGGCAAGCCCTGCAACAGCGCCACCCGCTCGCGCAAAGCCGCATCAAAGTTGACCTCGCCATTCATTACACGCGCGGTAATCGCTGACACCCGTTCACCAAATCCGGCCTCCTGCGCCAACTCGTCCAGACACTCCTGCCCGATCATGGTGCTGTCCATATCCGCCATCAGCATCTTTTTGCGCCGCCCTTGGGCTGGCTGGATCACCAGATCAACACCGCGATCCTGAAGCCGCTGCCAGATGCGCCTAAGGTCCGCAGGGCGCGCCGCAATCGGAAATTCACAGGCCACCCCGTCCTGCAACCAGCGAAATTCGCCACCGCCCAGTTCCTTGTGATAGGGCAGCACATTGTTTACGGTCAGCACCGCCTCGCGCGGGTTGGTCATCAAGGTCGCTATATAGTTTGACATTTCTCGGCCTCGGTTTTGGTGACATCTGGTCGCGTTTGATACTTTGAGCCGAGTACACCGATATTTGCGCTTGATCCACCCCGCATCAGCCCTTAAGCCCGCCCGTGGGACACCCTTCCCCAACGAAGGGCAAATATCTGTGAGGATACCATGACTATAATACCTGAAAGACCGGACATTCGTCCGGCAAATCCCCAATTTTCATCTGGCCCCTGTACCAAGCCGAAAGGCTGGTCGCTTGCAGCATTGTCTGGTGCAGCCCTTGGTCGGTCGCATCGCGCGGCTGTTGGCAAAGCCAAGCTGAAAGACGCGATCGAGTTGACGCGCGAGGTGCTGGGCATCCCTGATGATTACAAGATCGGCATTGTTCCGGCGTCTGACACCGGCGCTGTCGAAATGGCGCTGTGGTCGCTGCTGGGCGCACGCGGCGTTGATATGCTGGCGTGGGAAAGTTTTGGCGCGGGTTGGATCACTGATGTGACCAAACAACTGAAGCTCAACGTTACCGCGCACAAAGCCGATTACGGCCTTTTGCCGGACCTGTCTGCGGTTAATTTTGACAATGACGTGGTGTTCACATGGAACGGCACCACCTCGGGTGTGCGCGTGCCAAACGGTGATTTCATTCCCGCGGATCGCGCGGGGCTGACGATTTGCGATGCCACCTCGGCGGCATTTGCGATGGAACTGCCTTGGGACAAGCTCGACGCCACCACCTTTAGCTGGCAAAAGGTGCTGGGTGGCGAGGCGGCGCATGGCATGCTTATCCTCAGCCCCCGCGCGGTGGAGAGGCTTGAAACCTACACCCCCGCCTGGCCCCTGCCGAAAATATTTCGCCTGACCAAAGGCGGCAAGTTGATTGACGGCATATTCTCGGGCGCGACCATCAACACACCGTCAATGTTGGCGGTTGAGGATTATTTGCTTGCGCTTGACTGGGCCAAATCTATTGGCGGGCTGAATAGCCTGATCGCACGGGCTGATGCCAATCTGGATGTTCTCAAGACCTTTGTGACGGATGCAGCGTGGGCGGATTTTCTGGCCATGGATGCCGACACGATTTCCAGCACATCCGTGTGCTTGAAAATCGTCGACCCAACCATCACGGCATTGGATGACACGGTGCAAGCCGCTTTCGCCAAAGCCATCGTCAAACGGCTGGACGTTGAGGGCGTCGCCTATGACATCGGCTCGTACCGCGATGCGCCTGCGGGCCTGCGGATCTGGGCCGGTAGCACTGTCGAAACCGCTGATCTTGCGGCGTTGATTCCGTGGCTCAACTGGGCCTTCGCGGCTGAAAAAGCCGCGCTTAACATCACATAGGTGCATGCAAAGCACACACCCTACCCGTAGGATGCGTGGTCCCCACGCATCTTCACCATAAAATTCCAAAGGACGACCAAACCATGGCCCCTAAAGTACTCGTATCCGACAAGCTCAGCGAAACCGCTGTCGAAATTTTCCGCAATAATGGCATCGAGGTGGATTTTCTGCCCGATGTCGGCAAGGACAAGCTGGAACTACTGAAGATCATCGGCAAATATGACGGTCTGGCGATCCGATCCGCCACCAAGGCGACGGAAAAGATCATCAACAATGCGGATAACCTCAAGGTCATTGGCCGGGCTGGCATCGGTGTGGACAATGTTGATCTGAAAGCCGCCAGCCGCAAGGGTGTGATCGTGATGAACACGCCGTTCGGCAATTCGATCACCACGGCAGAACACGCCATCGCCCTGATGATGGCCGTGGCGCGGCAAATTCCCGAAGCCTCAACCTCGACTCAAGCCGGCAAATGGGAGAAATCCCGCTTCATGGGGGTCGAATTGACCAACAAAACCCTCGGGCTGATCGGCTGCGGCAATATCGGCTCCATCGTGGCGGATCGCGCACACGGTCTGAAAATGAAGGTGCTGGCCTATGATCCCTTCCTGTCCGAAGAACGCGCCGCCAAGCTGGGCGTGACCAAGGTCGAACTGGACGAGCTGTTCCCCAAGGCTGATTTCATCACCCTGCATGTGCCTTTGACCGATAAAACCCGGGCGATCATCGACGCACAGGCCATCGCCGCCATGAAGCCCGGCGTGCGCATCATCAACTGCGCACGCGGCGGTCTGGTCGACGAGGCCGCACTGGCCGAGGCCCTGAAATCCGGCCAAGTCGCAGGTGCCGGTTTTGACGTGTTCGAGGTGGAACCAGCAACCGACAGCCCGCTTTTCGGCCTCAAAAACGTCGTCTGCACCCCGCATCTGGGTGCTGCCACCACCGAAGCACAGGAAAACGTCGCCATTCAGGTGGCCGAGCAAATGTCGGATTACCTGCTGAACGGCGCGGTAACCAACGCCATCAACATGCCCTCGATCACGGCGGAAGAAGCGCCAATTCTGGCTCCGTTCATCAAACTGGCCCAGCATCTGGGCGCGTTTGTCGGGCAGATGACCGAGGATTCGATCAAGGCCATCAACATCCTTTACGATGGTGAAGTGGCTGATATGAACACGGCGGCGCTCAATTCCGCCTGTATCGCCGGGCTGATGCAAGCCTCCAATCCCGAGGTTAACATGGTGTCAGCGCCTGTGGTCGCCAAAGAGCGCGGCATCAATATATCAACCACCACACAGGCCAAATCCGGGGTGTTTGAAAGCTATATCAAGCTGACGGTTGTGACCGAAAGCACCGAACGTTCGATCGCCGGGACCGTGTTTTCCGACAAGAAACCGCGTTTCATCCAAATCAAGAACATCAATATTGATGCCGAGATTGGCCGCGACATGGTCTATACCACCAACAAGGATGTGCCGGGCATCATCGGTGGGCTGGGCGCGGTGCTGGGTGATAACGGCATCAACATCGCCAACTTCACCCTTGGCCGTGCAGGCGTCGGCGGTGACGCTATTGCGCTTCTGTCGGTGGATCAGCCGCTTGGTGTGGATGTGGTTGCAACATTGCGCGCCACCAACAAGTTCAACCAGATCAAACCGCTGGTTTTCGATGTAAGTTGATAAAATCGGATCATCCGGCTTGTCCGGATGATCCCCTGCCTGCTAGGTTGCCCAAAATGTAGTTTTCAAAGGGTGCCAAATGCGTTTTCCAATTCTTGCCGTTCTGTCGTTTTCCCTTATCGCCACGCAATCCCCGGCGCAAACCGCCACCTGTGGCAGTGATTTCAAGGATTTCGTTAAAGGCTTGAAAGCCGAGGCTGCCGCCAAAGGTTTTCCGCGCCAATTTACCAACAAATTCTTCAAATCCGTCCGCATTGACCCCGTTGTGCTGAAACGCGACCGCGCCCAGGGCATATTCAAGATGGCGTTCAGCGAATTCGCCGGACGTGTCATCAGCAAGAACCGCATGGTCAACGGCAAGCGCAACGCCAAGAAGTTTGATGCGGTTTTTGACAGAGCCCGCGATACCTACGGCGTCGATCCAGCGGTGATCCTTGCTTTCTGGGCGCTTGAAACCGATTACGGCGCGGTGCAGGGCGATTTCAATACCCTGAACGCGCTGGTCACCCTCAGCCATGATTGCCGCCGCCCCGAATTATTCCGCCCGCAGATTTTCGCGGCGATGGAACTGGCCCAGAACGGCGATTTCAGCCCGACCGAAACCACAGGCGCATGGGCGGGTGAGATCGGCATGGTGCAAATGTTGCCCGAAGACATCCTGAAGCGCGGTGTCGATGGCGATGGCGACGGCCATGTGACCCTGAAAACCAGCGCACCGGACGCGATCATGACGGGTGCTGCCATGCTGAA
>JAADIC010000304.1 GCA_013151535.1 Alphaproteobacteria bacterium
AGACTCTAGCCGCCAAATCCCGCGCCGGATTGGCTGGGTTTTAGCCGGATAAGGCGCGAATTTTCAACTGCTGCGGTGCGGTGATGGGTGACCGCCTGATAGGCCGGATCGCGCACCATGCTGACAAAGGCGGCGATGTCGGGATATTCGGCGATGAAGGCGATGTCCCAATCCTCGGTTTCCTCAGGGCCGATCAGCATCTGCTCGGGCGTTCCGCTCCAGATGATCCTGCCACCAAGGCCACGAAAAATCGGGCCGCTCAGCTTACCATAAGTGGCATAGGCCTCGGCCCCGGTGGCTTGGGTGCCATCCTCATAATCCGCCTGCGCCCGCAATTTGACCAGATTGAGCATCTGGATTGGCCCGGCGCGGTCAAGCTCGCGCAAAGCCCTGAAACTTTCGGGGCTGGGATTGATGTGATTGGCCATGATCTGCTCCGTTGCGGCTATTTGCCATCAAACCGGCTGGCCGGGCGAATGGCAAGATGCGGATTTGATCTTTTCTATGGCACAAACAGCCACTAGACTGCGCCTTGGGACGACGGAATTGTGCAAATGCGGCTCCGTCTTGTGAACAACTTCAACATAAAGGCTGAACCAATGGCATTTGAACTTCCTGATCTTCCCTATTCCCACGACGCGCTGGCGGCGGGCGGCATGTCTAAAGAGACGCTGGAATTCCACCACGATCTGCACCACAACGCGTATGTCACCAATGGCAACAAGCTGATCGAGGGAACTGAGTGGGCCGACAAGTCGATGCAAGACATCGTCACCGGCACTTATGACGCGAATTCCGTGGCGCAAAACGGCATTTTCAACAATATTTCGCAGCTTTGGAACCACAACCAGTTCTGGCAAATGATGGGGCCAGCCGGGCGCGATATGCCGGGCGAATTGGAGAGCCGGATCAAGGATGCGTTTGGCTCGGTTGAAGCGTTCAACAGCGAATTCTGTGCCGCAGGCGCGGGGCAGTTCGGTTCGGGCTGGTGCTGGCTGGTGGTCGATGGTGACGGCGCGCTGAAGGTGACCAAAACCGAAAACGGTGTGAACCCGCTGTGTTTCGGGCAGACCGCGCTGCTGGGTTGCGATGTCTGGGAGCATTCCTATTACATTGATTTTCGCAATAAACGCCCGGTCTATCTGACCAATTTCCTTGAAAATCTGGTGAATTGGGAAAACGTGGCAGAGCGGCTGGCAAACGCCTGAACCTACTGTAAGGTTTGGAAAATTGAGGCCGTCCCGGTGGGGCGGCCATTTCTTTTGAACCCCTGCGGCGCGGTTTCGCGCCACTTGGGGATAGGTGTAGGATAAAGATGACCGAAGCGGGCAAAGGTGTGATCGCGTTGGTGGCCGCCTGTACGATCTGGGGGCTGTCGCCGATCTATTACAAGGCGCTGGCCCATGTGCCGCCGCTTGAGGTTTTAAGCCACCGCACCCTGTGGTCGTTCGTTTTGTTTGGCATCGTGTTGCTGGTGCAGGGGCGCTTCCCGGCCCTGTTTCGTGCCATTGGGGATCGCAAAAACCTGTTGATAATCGCGCTGGCGGCGCTGATGATTTCAACCAACTGGTTCGTGTTCATTCTGTCGATCCAGATCGGTAAGGCGGTCGAGGCCAGCCTTGGTTATTTCATTTTCCCGCTGGTCGCGGTGGCGCTTGGCTATGTGGCGTTTGGTGAACGGCTGGGGCGGACGCAGTGGTTTGCGGTGGCGCTGGCGGTGTTTGCGGTGGTGGTTCTGGCCTATGGGCTGGGCGCGCCGCCGTGGATTGCGCTGATCCTGTCGGTCTCGTTCGGGATTTACGGATTGGCCAAGAAAGCCTTGAAGGTCGGCCCCGTGGTGTCGGTGACAGCCGAGGTTTTTTTGTTGCTGCCCTTCGCCCTGATCTGGATCTGGGGGGGTTCCACCCAGGGCTGGGCCGGTGTTACGGATCGTGCGGGCGGGTTTTTTGGCGCGAACATGCAGGACACTGTGCTTTTGATGTTGTCCGGCGCGATGACTGCGGGGCCGCTGATTCTGTTCTCATATGCCACCAAAAGGCTGACATTGGCCAGCGTCGGATTGCTGTTATACATCAACCCGACCCTGCAATTCGCGGTGGCCGTATTGGTGTTTCAGGAGGCCTTCACCTTCTGGCACGCCGTCACCTTCGCGCTGATCTGGACGGCGCTGGTGATCTATACATTCAGCGCCTGGCGGGTTGAGAAATCATCGCGCAGGGCCGTCATCAAATCGGCCACGCTGGTGACAACGGAAACCGAGTCAACAAAGCTCTGATCGGCAAAACCCTGCGCTACGATATGGTCCATCATTGCAATAAGAATGTCCCAGTAGCCATTGATATTCAACAGATAAATCGGTTTGGCGTGCAGGCCGATCTGACGCCATGTCGCGACCTCGAAAAACTCGTCGAGCGAGCCTGCCCCCCCCGGCAGGGTGACAAGCGCGTCGGCATTCATGAACATGACCTTCTTGCGCTCATGCATATTTTCTGTGATCACAAATTTTGTCAGGTCGGTTTTGCCGACCTCGGCCTCTATCAGATGCACCGGGATAACCCCGAAGGTCTCGCCGCCCGAATCCTGTGCGGCATGGGCCACGTCGCCCATCAGCCCGACATCGCCAGCGCCGTAAACCAGCCGCCAGTTTTCAAGCGCCAATGCCGCGCCCAATTCTTGTGCTGCCGCACTGAAAGCCGGGTCAATTCCCGGGCGAGAGCCGCAAAATACACACAGTGAGCGGGTAAACTTGGCCATGTTTGCCTCTTTTTGTCGATTGGATTGGAATTTTCTTAGCGGAGTTGTTATGTCTTAGGCAAGGTGCGATCTCTGCTAGGACCGCGGTGTCTGATGGTGTTTGACAGGGTTTCGTGCAAAAGCCAACAAAGCTAGGCGGGCGCAGTATGTCTATTTTTTCAGCATTGGGAACCAGCACCGGCATGGTGGCTGGCGGCGTGGCCGCAGTGGGGGCCATCGCGGTGGCGGTATTTGTCGTGGTGGCCACGGATGAGGCGCAAAAGCCGCCCGTGATTGGCAGCGTTCCGGCCGGGGTCACGGCGCCGCGTGTCGATGCGGTGGCGACCAGTACCGAACCGGTTCTGCAAACGGACGAACCTGTTGCAAAAGTTGTGACCAAGCCAGACACGGCTGAAGAAACGAGCGCAACAGCGCTTGCGGGCGTCACGCCTGTTGTCAAAGATGCGACCAGCGGGCTTGCGGTGGCGGGTATTGATAGCAATGACGTGGCAATAGGTGCTGGAACTGACCCGGGCGTTTCGGCCGGCAACACCGGCAAGCGTGTGATTGCCAGTCTTGAGCCGGCAAATGACGCCCTGCCCGCAACCAAATCCGCCAGTAAACCGAAAACCGCGAATGTGGCGGCAGGTGTCGGGCCAAGCTCGGCGATCCAGATTGATCTGGTGCGCATCGACAAACGCGGGGCGACCGTGGTGGCGGGCAAGGCCCCCGGGGGCGCACAGGTCGAGATTTATGTGGATGGCGCGGTGATTGCCGAGGTGTTGGCCGACAGCAAGGGTGGTTTTGTGGCGTTGTTTGACGTGCCGCCTTCGTCGGACGCGCAGGTAATGACCATGGCCTTGCGCGATGAACAGGGCAATAGCGTGCCCACCTCGGATCGGGTATTCATCAAGGGGCGCGAAGTGGTTGCGGTTGATCCGGCGGTTGCGGACAGCGCTGCCGAGGTTTTGCCGGTGGACGAGGTGGCCCCGCAGGTAATCATCGCCACTGATGAAGGCATCAAGGTGGTGCAACCCGCCAGTTTTGTGCCCGGTGCGCCCGAGGTGATGGCCAATGTCACGCTCGATCTGATCTCTTATGATGCCGAGGGCGAGGTTGTTCTGACCGGGCGTGGCAAAGTCGAAAACCATGTGCGGATCTATGTAAACGACACCCCGGTCAAGACCGAACCCGTGGCCGAGGATGGCTCGTGGCAATTGTCTTTGCCCGAGGTGGATGCCGGGCTTTATACCCTGCGGGTCGATGAAATCGACGCGGCTGGCAATGTGGTGTCGCGCGTGGAAACTCCGTTCAAGAAAGAAAAACCAGCCGAGGTTCAAAAGATTGCCAGCCTTGCCGTTCCTGAACTGGCTGATGAAAACATCAAAAAACCTTTGGCGCGCAAGGTTACCATTCAACCCGGCGCAACCCTGTGGGCCCTGGCCGAAAGCCGCTATGGGCAGGGCAATCTCTACATGCAGATATTCGAGGCCAACCGCGACAATATCCGCGACCCCGATCTGATCTATCCCGGCCAGATATTCACGATACCTGACTAGCAGCACTGGTAGTCTGGCCTCTGCACCCTTATCTAGGGGGGCTGAGGGGTGAGCATGACCGATCAATCGACAGTTTCAAAAGACGAAAAGCGCAGCGGGATGCGCACCATCAAGAAGGTGGTGCCCTATCTGTGGCCCGCGGAAAAGGGCTATGCCTGGGTCAAATGGCGGGTTGTGATCGCCATGGGATTTCTGGTGCTGTCCAAGGTGATCTCGGTCGCGATGCCGTTCTTTTACAAGGGCGCGGTGGATGCCATGGCCCCGAAGGGCGGCACCGAGGTTCAGGTGTTTTTCCTGCTGGCAGGCGCTGTGGGGCTGACCGTGGCTTACGGCATTGCACGCCTGATGAATGTCGGTTTTCAGCAATTGCGCGACGCGGTTTTTGCCCGGGTCAGCCAGCGCGCTTTGCGCCGCCTGGCGCTTGAAACCTTCCGCCATATCCACGCGCTATCGCTTCGCTATCACATCGCGCGTAAAACCGGCGGGTTGAGCCGGATCATCGAGCGCGGTGTCAAAGGCGTTGAATTCCTGTTGCGATTCATGTTGTTTTCCATCGGCCCGCTTATCCTTGAGCTGGTGTTTATCGGCGCGATCCTGTTCTTTGTTTTTGATGTCTGGTATCTGGCCATCGTTGTTTTCACCATCGCGCTTTATTTCTGGTTCACCTTTCGTGTCACCGAATGGCGGGTGAAAATCCGCAGGGATATGAACACGCAAGACACCAACGCCAACCAGAAGGCCATCGACAGCCTGCTGAATTTCGAGACCGTGAAATATTTCGGGGCCGAGGAGCGCGAGGCGTTGCGTTATGACGACAACATGCGCCAATACGAGGCACTGGCGCTGAAAACCTCCTATTCGCTGGCCTACCTCAATTTTGGCCAATCGGTGCTGATTACCGGTGGTTTGGTCGGGGTCATGGTGCTGGCGGCGCTGGGGGTTAATCGGGGCGAGCTGACGGTTGGCGATTTTGTCATGGTCAATGCCTACATGATCCAGATCACCTTGCCGCTGAACTTTTTGGGGTCGGTTTACCGCGAAATCCGCCAATCGCTGGTGGATATGGGCGAGATGTTCGATCTGCTGGAACAACCGGCGGAAGTGGTCGACAAACCGGATGCCCCGGCGCTTGAAATCGAAGGTGGGGAAGTGGCGTTTGATGCCATTGATTTTGGCTATGACGCCGATCGCTCGATCCTGCATGGGTTCGATCTGACAGTGAAGGCCGGCCAAACCGTGGCGATCGTTGGCCCTTCTGGGTCCGGCAAATCCACCATCGGGCGGCTGTTATTCCGGTTTTATGACGTGAACAAGGGGGCATTGCGGATTGACGGGCAGGATCTGCGCGACATCACGCAATCCAGCCTGCACGAGCGGATCGGTATCGTGCCGCAAGACACGGTGTTGTTCAACGATACCATCGGTTATAACATCTTTTACGGGCGCGCAGATGCGACTGAAGACGAGATGATCGCCGCCGCCAAAGCCGCCAAGATCCATGATTTTGTTGTCGGGTTGCCCGAGGGTTATGACACCATGGTCGGGGAGCGCGGCCTGAAACTGTCGGGTGGTGAAAAGCAACGGGTCGGCATTGCCCGGACTTTGCTGAAAAACCCGCCGATCCTGCTGTTGGACGAGGCAACCTCGGCGCTCGATACAGAAACCGAGCGTGACATTCAGGACAGCCTGCGCGAAATGGGGCAGGGGCGCACGGTGATTACAATCGCGCATCGTTTGTCAACGATTGTCGATGCCGATGTGATCGTGGTGCTGGAAAAGGGCGAGATTTCCGAGAAGGGCACGCATGAGGAACTGCTGGCCCATGAGGGGCGCTACGCCCAAATGTGGCAGCGCCAGCAGGCGGATGAAGAGGATGTGGTTGCGGCCTAGAGTGAAATCAATTGGATTGAATTCGCTCTGAACGCAGAAAATCTTTATCGAAAGATTTTCGGGTGAATAATTTTCGGGAAAATTATTCTGGTTGGGCGGCTTGGCCCTTTTGTTTTCTATTCCGCCGCGCGCAGCCCCTTCACCAGATCAACGGTTGCGCCTTCTTCCAGCCCCCAGATGATCTCGGGCGGCAGGGTTTTGCGCGCCGCTTTCGCCAATGCCAGATCGCGGGCCGCTTGGCTGTCGCGCCCGAAAGACAAGGCTTTGAAGCGGTTGAAGGATTTGAACGCCCCGATTGTGATCCAGACCCGCAGCGCCAGCATGGACGGGGTGAACAGCAGCGTCAGCACCGTGGCGATGCCAAGGCCGAACACCACTGCCGTGGCCAGTTGGATCCACCACAATGCGGTCGGCGCGCCGATCGAATAACCACCGTTGAAGAAATCAACCGACACCCCGAACATCATCGGGGTCAGGCCGGCCATGGTGGTGACCGTGGTCAGAAACACCGGCCGCAAGCGCGCCTCGACCGTGCGGGTGATGGCTTGCAGGCGCGGCATATATTGCGAATATTCCTGATAGGTGTCGATCAGCACAATGTTGTTGTTCACCACAATCCCCGCCAGCGCCACGATGCCGGTGCCGGTCATAATCACCGAAAACGCCTGGCCCATGACCAGCATACCGATCAACACGCCGGTGGTCGACAAAACCACCGCCAGCAGCACCAGAATGGAATTGTAGATCGAGTTGAACTGCGCCAGCAGAATGACAAACATCAAACCCAATGCGCCAATAAACGCACTGCCGAGAAAGGCCATGCTTTCAGTCTGTTCCTCCTGATCGCCAACCCATGTGTAACTGACGCTGGCGGGCAGCGGGTTGTCGTTCTCCAGCCAGTCGGTGACCAGCTTAATCCGCTCGTCCGGCGTCATCGGTTTGCCCTCGTCATTCATCAGACCGGGCGTGATATCGGCTTTGACATCGAAATACCGCGTCGCATCGATCCGGTCGATCTGCCCAAGGCTGCGCACCGGTTTGCGCGATATGAAATTGGAGAGCGGGATCAACCCGTCCCGCGTGCGCACGCGCAGGGTATCAAGGGTCGACAGCAGGCGATCCTTTTTGGGCAGGCGCACGCGGATGTCGATTTCCTCGTCCGAACTTTCAACCCGCATGGTATCCAGCAGCAAGCCGCGCGTCACCAGTTGCACCATGGCCCCCACGGTGACAACGTCAGCCCCGAACCGCCCGGCCTTTTCCACGTCCACGTCGATCTGCCAGTCAATGCCGGGCAGGGGGCGGGTGTCTTCAATCCGGATCAAGCCCTTGGTTTCACGAAATTTTTGCGCCGCGATGCCAGCCGCCAGTTGCAGGTCGTCCCAATCGTCGCCCTTAAGGCGCAATTTTAAGGGCTTGCCGGTGGCAGGCCCCATATCGGCGGAAATAATCTCGATCTGCACCCCGGGGATGGATTTCAGGCGTGATTCAATTTCGGTCAGAATATCATTGCCACGCGCGCGGCGGGTTTTCCAGCTTTGCAGCTCGATCTGCACCTGCCCGATAGTATCCAGCGGCGCCTGCGCACCGCCAGTGTTTTGGTTCAGACCGCCAACACCGGCGAATGAAAACACCGATTCCACGTCGGGTATTTTCAGCAATTCATCTTCGGCCTGTTGCAGGATATTGTCTTTTTCCTGAAGGCTGAGGTTGCCGCGCGCGCGCACAAACGCGATGGCGCGCTCGGGCTCGGTTTCGACGAAAAACTCGACCCCGTTATTGTTCTCGATGAAATAGCTGAACACCATCAACACAAAGCCACCAACAACCGCGATGGTGACCAGCGGCATCACCGGATTGCCGGTCAGCCCGTGGATGATCCAGCCAACAAGCGAGCGCCGATAACCGGCCTTGATCGGTTTCTTGCGCGGGATCGGTTTGATCGCGGCGACGGTGATTGACAGGGCGACCATGGAAATCAGGAACAGGATTGCGCCCGGCAGATAGGCTTGCGCGGCGGGCAGTTTGTTGCCGATCTCTCCCAGAATATAGGCCGGATTGATGGTCTGCATGGTGGCGGCAAAGGCCATGAAACCGGCGGCCAGAAACAACCCGAAGCGCGGCACAAAATGCACCTGGCGCAGGGCGGCTGAGATATGCGACAGGCTGCGTGAAAACCGCGCCGCAACCCCGCCCACTACCGGCAGATAAACCAGCGCGACAATCAACGAGGCGGACAGAACAAAGATCAGCGTCACCGGCAGCATGCTCATGAATTCACCCGGCACACCGGGCCAGAACAGCATTGGCAGAAAGGCGCAGATCGTGGTGGCGGTGGAACTGACAATCGGCCAGAACATGCGTTTGGCCGCCTCCACATAGGCGCGCATCGGGCCCACGCCTTCGCTGATCCGCCGGTCGGCGTATTCAACCACCACGATGGCCCCGTCCACCAGCA
>JAADIC010000350.1 GCA_013151535.1 Alphaproteobacteria bacterium
AACCGATATAGCCGATCTTGTTGGTCTTGGTCATGCGCCCGGCAATCAGGCCCTGAACCGCGCGGCCTTCATAGAAACGTGCGGAATAGGTCGATACGTTGTCAGCCCGTTTGAAGCCCGTTGCGTGCTCGAACTTCACGTTCGGGAACTTTTTGGCTACTTCGATAGTTGGATCCATATAACCAAAAGATGTGGTGAAAATGATATCCGCCCCGCCAAGTGCCATCTGGGTCAGTGCGCGCACGGCGTCAGCACCTTCAGGCACACTTTCCTGAAACACGGTTTCAACTTCGTCGCCAAACGCGGCTTCGACCGCAAGGCGGCCCTGATTGTGCTCATAAGTCCAGCCGCCGTCGCCCACGGGGCCGACATAGATAAAGCCGACCTTGGTCTTCTCGCCAGCAATTGCCGCGCCGCTCAGGCCGACGGCAAGTGCCACACTTGTTGCGATTGTTTTCATTAGTTTCATTGGGATAATCCCTCCTGTTGGTGGGCTGGCAGTTCAGCCCGGTTAGATTGCGCCCCGCTTAATGCGAGGCGTGGAACACACGGCCCAACGAGGCCGGAGCACTTGATCGACCGCCAGACATAATGACAAGCACAAGGATTGTCACCACATAGGGGGCCGAGGAAAGGTAAACCGCCGGAATTGTTACACCGACCGCTTGCAGATTCAATTGCAGAACTGTTACGCCACCAAAAAGGTAAGCGCCTATAATGATCCACCACGGTTTCCAACTGGCGAAAACCACCAGTGCAAGGGCGATCCAGCCCGCACCGGCAGTCATGCCCTCGGTCCATGAGGACACACTTATCAGTGACAGATACGCCCCGCCAAGACCGGCGCAAGCCCCGCCAAACAAGATCGCCAGCACCCGAATAAACGTAACATTATAGCCGATCGCGTGGGCGGCGTCGTGGTTTTCCCCAACCGCGCGCAGAACCAGACCGGTGCGGGTGAATTTCAGGAAATACCAAACCGCCGCAACCAGCAGGATCGAAATATAAACCATGTAATCGTGGTTCAAAAACGCCTGTCCGATGATGGGAATATCCGTCAGAAATTGTACATCAAGTTTGGGAAACGAGGGCGGCTTTTTGCCGACATAATTGATGCCCATCAAGGCCGACAGGCCAAGCCCGAACAACGTCAGCGCCAGACCCGTCGCCACCTGATTGGCCAAGAAATACTGGGTCAAAATCGCGAACACCAAGGCCAGCATTGCTCCGGCAAACATCGCCGCAAGGAACCCGAGCCATGGGTTGCCGGTATTAACCGAAACCGCAAATCCGGCGATTGCTCCGACGATCATCATGCCCTCGACACCAAGGTTCAGAACACCGGTTTTCTCGACCACCAGTTCGCCGATGGCGGCCAAAAGGATCGGAGTTGAGGCCACGATCAACGACGCGATCAGGGCAAGCGGGTTAATGGCTGAAAGGTCCATTACACGGCCTCCTTCTTGGATACGCTCGAGTGGGCAAGGCGGATACGGAAATTCGACAGCAGATCAAAAGCCAGCAGGAAGAACAGCAACATCCCCTGAAACGCCTGAATGGCAGCAGCGGGCAACCCTTCCTGTTCGGCCACGTTGCCGCCAATATAAGTCAGTGCCAGCAGCAACCCGGCCAGTAGAATGCCAAACGGATTGAGCCGCCCCAGAAACGCCACGATAATCGCGGTGAAGCCATAGCCTGACCCAAAATCAATGCTGATCTGCCCCGCAGGCCCCGTCACCTCGAACAATCCGGCAAGCCCGGCCAGCGCCCCCGACAGGCCCAGCGTGAACGCCACCACCTTGGCGGGAACCACCCCGGCAAACATCGCTGCGCGCGGCGATTGGCCAGTCAGGTTGATCTGAAAGCCGATCAAATGGCGCTGCATAAGAACATACGAGCCGATCACAGCGATAAACGCCGCAACAACACCCCAGTGCATGCCTGTGCCCGCGATCAGATCGGGATTGGCGGAACTGGCCCAGTTCGCCAGATTGCGCGAGCCGGGAAAGCCTCGCCCTTCGGGGTTTTTCAACAAGCCAAGCGCGGCTGCCGCCAAGATTTTTTCGGCCACATAGACCAGCATTAGCGACACCAGAATTTCATTGGTGCCAAAGCGGTTGCGCAAGATGGCCGGGATCATCGCCCAGGCCCAGCCGCCCAAAGCGCCGCCAAGAACCATCAGCGGGAAAATATACCACGCATCCAAAGGATACATGGCCAGCCCAATCGCCGCGCCACACAGCGCGCCCATGATATATTGCCCCTCGGCCCCGATATTCCAGATACCGGCGCGAAAGCCGATCGACAGGCCCAGCGCGATCAGGATCAGCGGCCCGGCCTTGGTCAGCAACTGGCCGCGATAATAAGACGCGAACTCACCAAACAGCGGATCCCAGAAGATCATGCGGATGGAAATAAACGGGTCTTTGCCAAGTGCTGCAAACAGAAACCCGCCCGCGACCATGGTAGCCAGAACCGCCAGAATTGGCGAAATACCGATCCATAATTTGGATGGTTGTGGCCGTGCCTCAAGCCTAAACATGCGCGGCCTCCTGTGTTGTATTGTCCGAACCGTCACCCATATGGCCACCCATCATCAATCCGATATCATCCATGCTCAAATCCGCCGTTTCCGCCGGTTTGGTCAACTGACCCTCGTTCAGAATGGCCAGCCGGTCCGAAACCTCGCGCAGTTCGTCAAGGTCCTGGCTGATAATAACCACCGCCGCGCCACCCTCGGCCAGATCCATCAGGGCCTGGCGAATATCAGCCGCCGCCGCCGCATCCACACCCCAGGTGGGCTGGTTCACCACCAAAACCGTGGGGTCTTGCAGCACCTCGCGGCCAATGACGAATTTCTGCAAATTACCACCAGACAATGACCGCGCGGTGTTTTCCGAACTGGGCGTGCGCACATCGAACTGCTCGATAATCGCCTTGGCAAACCCGCGTGCCGCGTTCCAGCGCAAAAAGCCGTTGCTTGACAGCCTCTGGCGGATATTCCCCGTCAGCATGGCGTTTTCCGTCAGCGTCATATCCGGCGCGGCCGCATGGCCCAGACGCTCCTCGGGCGCGGTCAGCAAGCCAAGCTCGCGCCGTTCATTGGGGTTGAGATCACCCACATCAACCCCGTTGACCTGCACCATCTGGCGCGGTGATGCGGTTTCACCGCTCAGCGCCAGCAGCAATTCGTCTTGACCATTGCCAGCCACACCGCCGATGCCCAGAACCTCGCCCGCGCGCACCGTCACGTTGATGTCTTTCAACGTCGTGCCAAACGGGTTTTTCGACGCCAGGCTAAGCCCCTGCACATTCAAAATCACCTCGCCGGGATGCAGGTTTTTCTTGACCGGCGTGTGCAAAGATGCCCCCACCATCATTTCCGCCATCTTGCGCGCGGTCTGTTCCTTGGGCACGCATTCGCCCACCACTTGGCCGTGGCGAAGGATCGTGGCGTGGTCGCAAAGCGTTTTGATTTCTTCGAGCTTGTGCGAGATATAAAGGATCGCCGTGCCCTCGTCCGACAGGGTGTGCAGGGTCTCAAACAGCACCTCTACCTCTTGCGGTGTCAGAACGCTGGTCGGCTCGTCCATGATTAGCAGTTTTGGATTTTGCAGTAAACATCGAATGATTTCAACGCGTTGACGTTCGCCAACGGACAAATCGCCAATGATCCTATTGGGATCCAGCGGCAGTTTATAGGCGTTGGACACCTCGCGGATTCGTTCCGACAATTCGCGCCGGTGCGGCGCGTTCTCCATGCCGAGCGTAATATTTTCCGCCACGGTCAGTGCATCAAACAGCGAAAAATGCTGGAACACCATCGCCACGCCAGACGCCCGCGCCGCCTTAGGCTCAGCCGGATGATAAGGCGCACCGCCCAAGGTCATCTGGCCGCTGTCAGGTTTCACCAAACCGTAAATCATTTTCACCAGCGTCGATTTACCCGCGCCGTTTTCCCCCAACAGCGCATGCACCTCGCCCTCGGCGATCTCAAAGCTGACATCGTCATTGGCGACAACGCCGGGATAGGCCTTGGTCAGGCCGTCGATTTTCAAAAGTTCGCTCACAATGCCTGTTCCTTTGGCTGTCCCGTTGAAAGGGCGTCAAGTCTGTTCAGTTTAAGCAATTCCATGGCCACCCCAAGCGCGATGGCGGCGGGTTCCTTGCCCAGTTCCGGTAGGCCAATCGGGCAGGTGATGCGCGCGATTTGGGCGGGTGAATGGCCTAGGACGACAAGGCGCTTCTGAAACCGCGCCCATTTGGTCGCCGAGCCGATCAATCCGGCAAACTCAAAGCTGTGCGACAGGATTTGGTGGCACAATTCCAGATCAAGCGCATGCGAATAGGTCAGCACCAGATGCTGTGCGTCACTTGGGGCATAGCGCACCACATCGGCAGGATTTTGCGACACCAGTTGGGTCACGCCTCGGGGCAAGGTCTCGGGATAACGCGCGGGATCAGTGTCGATCCAAGTGATGGCAAAATCCAGCGGCAGCAACGCATGAACCAAAGCCCGGCCCACATGTCCCGCCCCGTAAATCCACAGCGGCTGGCCCGCCCCCGTCATTTCTTCGCTGAACGTTCCAACCTTGCGCCCAGCATCTGCAACCGGCGGCAAGCCCGACAAAACCGAACGACTAAACCGGTTTTGTGGTTCAATTAACCATTCAATTTCGACCGCACCAAAAACCTCGCACAACAAACTAACCGAGCCACCGCAGCATTGCCCAAGCGCAGGCCCAAGCGGCACATTGCGCTTTTGGCGCAGCCAGTTACCGTCGCGCTCAAGCGCCGCGCGCGCCGCCGTAACCGCTTGATATTCCAGCGTTCCACCGCCGATCGTGCCGCTTTGCCCATCCTTCCAGACCAGCATTGAGGTGCCCTTGTCGCGCGGGGTCGAGCCCTTGGTGCCGGTAATCACAATCCGCGCCACACGGCCATGTGCAGTCACGCAATCGCGCAGGGTTTTCAGATCAAACCCCATCACCATCCCCCTTTTGCGCCTGCACCGAGAACAGCACCCGTTCAGCCGTCGCAGGCCCGTCAAGCGCCACATAGCGGCTGCCATCACCCGCCGCGCGGATGGCATCGCTCAGCGCCATAAACGTCGCCACACCCAGCACAAACGGTGGCTCGCCCACTGCTTTGGAGCGGTAAATCGTCTTTTCCACGTTCAGCCCGCGCGCCCACAGATCAACATTGAAAACCTCGGGCCGGTCCGAACAGGCCGGGATTTTATAGGTCGAGGGCGCATGCGTCGTCAGCCGCCCCTTACCGTCCCAAACCAGCTCTTCCGTGGTCAGCCAGCCCGCGCCCTGCACAAAACCGCCCTCGATCTGGCCAATATCCAGCGCCGGGTTCAGTGAGCGGCCAACATCATGCAGAATATCCACCCGCAACATGCGGTTTTCACCGGTCAGGGTGTCAATCACAACCTCGCTGACCGCCGCGCCATAAGCGAAATAATAAAACGGACGCCCACGCCCCTCAAAACGATCCCATTCGATATCCGGTGTGGCGTAAAAGCCGTTGGCCGACAGGGAAATCCGGTTGCGATAGGCTTCGCCTGCCACATCGGCAAAGCTGAACACCTCCTCACCAACCAAGACCTGCCCGCCCTCAAACCGGATATCCCCAGCCTTGACACCGTGCTGATCCTTCAAAAACTGGATCAGCCGGTTGCGCAACTGATCGCACGCCGCCTTGACCGCCATGCCGTTCAAATCCGAGCCGCTGGAAGCCGCAGTGGCCGAGGTATTCGGCACCTTGGCCGTATCGGTCGCCGTGATCTTGACCGCGTCGATTTCCAGCCCGAACGCGTCCGCTGCCACCTGCGCCACCTTGGTGAACAGGCCCTGGCCCATCTCGGTGCCGCCGTGGTTCAGATGGATCGAGCCATCGGAATAGATATGCACCAGCGCACCCGCCTGATTAAGAAAGGTCAGCGTGAAACTGATGCCAAACTTGACCGGCGTCAGCGCGATGCCCTTTTTCAAAATCGGGTTCTTGGCGTTCCAATCGGCAATCGCCTTGCGCCGCGCGATGTAATCCGAAGACTTCACCAGCTCATCGGAAATCTCGCGGATCACACTGTCCTGAACCTCCTGATGATAAGGCGTGGTCTCGGCAGCCTTCGCCGCCACCGACTGGTAATAATTCGCCTTGCGAATATCCAGCGGATCAGCCGCCAGCTCATGCGCGATATGGTCGATCACCCGCTCAATGCCGACAATACCTTGCGGCCCGCCAAAGCCGCGATAGGCGGTGTTGGACACGGTGTTGGTGCGCAACCGGTGCGAAATGATCCGCGCATGCGGTAGATGATAGGTGTTGTCCGCATGCAGCATCGCCCGATCAGCCACCGGCAGCGACAGGTCTTGCGCCCAGCCGCAGCGGGCATATTGCGTGAACGTAACCCCGGCAATCCGCCCCTCGGCGTCAAACCCGGCCTTATATTCAATGCGAAACTCGTGCCGCTTGCCGGTGATGACCATATCATCATCCCGATCATAGCGCATCTTGCAGGGCCGCCCGGTTTTCTGGGCGGCAACCGCACAAGCAATCGCCAAACCATTCCCCTGGCTTTCCTTGCCACCAAAACCACCGCCCATACGCCGGATTTCGACACGGACTGCATTGAAAGGTACATTGAGCGCGGCCGCCACCTTATGCTGGATTTCGCTTGGATGCTGGGTCGAGGAATGAACCAGCATATCGCCGCCTTCCTGCGGCAGCACCAGCGCGATCTGACCCTCCAGATAGAAATGCTCCTGCCCGCCAAGCTCAAGCGTGCCTTCAACCATAAAAGGGGCGTCAGATATTGCCGCCTCGGGGTCGCCCTTCAGGAACTCCAGCGGTGCTTCAAAGCAAGAATTGGCCGCCATCGCATCGTCAATCGACAGCAATGCAGGTTTTTCAACATAATCAATATTGGCCAGCCGCGCCGCCTTGCGCGCCGCCAGATGGCTGGTGGCGACCACAATAAAAATCGGCTGGCCGAGGAAATGCACAGAACCGTCCGACAGCAGCGGCTCGTCATGGGCGGCGGGGGAGACATCGTTTTCACCGGGCAAATCAAGCGCCGTATAGACCGCCACCACACCGTTCGCGCGCCGCACAGGATCAAGATCCATCGCCTCGATCTCACCATGGGCGATCTCGGAAATGCCAAAGGCCAGATGCAGGGTGTTTTCCGGCGTAGGAATATCATCCACATAACGCGCGCTGCCCGCCACATGCATTGGTCCCGCGTCATGGGGCAGCGATTTGCTCACACTCATGGCGAAACCTCCAGCACACGGGTGTAATTCTGGCCCAACTGGCTTTCGGCGAAATAGCGCAGCAGCAGGTTGCGCGCGATCAGCAACCGGTATTCAGCCGAGGCGCGCATATCGCTCATCGGGGTATAATCGCGCTCAAACAGCGCAATTGCGCCCTTGATTGTGGCATCCGTCCACGGCTGCCCCATCAAAGCCGCCTCAACAGCGCTAGCCCGTTTCGGCGTCGCCGCCATGCCACCAAAAGCAATGCGCGCCTGCCTGACGACACCGCCCTCAACCGAGATATTGAAACAGCCGCAAACGGCTGAAATATCCTGATCGAAGCGTTTGGAGATTTTATAGCATTTCAGATTGTCCGCCTGACGCGGGATCGAAACCGCCTCAACAAACTCGCCTTCGCCAATATCCTGCTTGCCATAAGCGACAAAGAAATCCTCGAGCGGCAGATCACGCGTTTCGCTGCCTTTGCGCAGATGCAAGGTCGCGCCCAGCGCAATCAGTGCTGGCGGCCCGTCACCAATGGGTGAGCCGTTGGCGATATTGCCCCCAATCGTCGCCGCATTGCGCACTTGCGTGGAGCCGTATCGCCGGATCATTTCGGCGAAATCAGGGTGATGATCGGCAATCAACTCCTGCATCTCGGTCATGGTCACAGCCGCGCCGATGCGGATTTTGCTTTCGCTGATACTAACTTCACCCAGTTCCACCACCTGCGAGATGAAACACGGCTTGGTCAAATCCATCAACCGCTTGGTCACCCAAAGCCCGACATCGGTCGCGCCACCAATCAGCGTGCCGTCAGGGTTGGCCTGATACCAACCGGCCAGTTCGTCCAGCGTTTTGGGAATATACGCGCCGCAAACATCCACGCCCGTGTCACGCGCCATCGCTTGCAGCGCGGCGGTTTCATCCGTGATCCAGTCGGGCACAGCCACATCCGCCGCCGCCTCAGCCGCGCGGATGATCGGGGCGTAACCGGTGCAGCGGCACAGATTGCCCGCCAGAATGTCGTTATAATTCCTCTCACCATTGCGGTGCGCTGTCGCCATCGACATCACGAAACCCGGCGTACAAAAGCCACACTGGCTGCCATGATGTTCCACCATCGCTGCCTGCACCGGGTGCATCTCACCATCGGGGCTTGCCAGCCCTTCAACCGTGCGCACGGATTTGCCATGCAGTTGCGGCAGCAGTAAAATACAGGCGTTCAGGGTCTGATGCGCAACGCCATCCCCGTCAAGCGACGTCACCATAACCGAACAGGCGCCGCAATCGCCCTCGTTGCAGCCCTCTTTCGTACCTTTAAGTTTTTTGGTTTCCTTGGTTTCCCGAAGCCAGTCAAGCAAGGTCCGTGTTGCCGGTTCACCTGCAATCTCTACGGTCTCTCCATTCAGAAGAAACTCGATTTTCATATCTGAAAAACCCGCCGCCTTCTGTTACGTTTTGCCTTTTGCGCGTTCGCCCGATGCGACGTAAAACGAAATGCGCGGCTCTCCCCTAAAACTAACGACAAGGGTGCGCAGACTAACCAGATTCTGACAAGGTTTTTGTTTGCTGGATTTCCAAGAGAGTGATAAATAAGCGTTTCATCAATGGGTTAGCCGCTCCGCCGGCGTAACGCGCTGG
>JAADIC010000152.1 GCA_013151535.1 Alphaproteobacteria bacterium
AAATTCAACTGTATGTTTCGTTCCCATAGTCGTTCTCCTTTTGCGCATAATATGCGGTTAAAGGAGCGGCACAATTCCGCGACAGGTCCAAACCCTTTCACAAAGCGCTGCAATGGTCGCGGCCCGCCGATGTTGGCTGATATCCTCAACTGGATTGAGACCGCGTGAGAGATCGCCCATGATCTCTCTGGCTCGTCCTCTGGCCTGTTCTGCCGTAATGTTGCCATGCCGTCCGATTGAAGCCCGCCGCGTCCGCCCGCCTTTGCGATATTGCACCTGATAGGTTTTAGTACCGGAGGGCATGATACGGACACCAAAACCCATGATTTCGTTATCCCATTCGAAATAGCTTTTCGCCTTAGTTTGAAAACTCTCAACACTTCGCTTGGTCAGTTTTGGCATGATCAGTCCCCCGGTTGGTTGCTTTTTGTGGAAGCATAGTGGAAGCATTTGAAAGCAAACCACGGGGTAAGGCGTAGGACTCCGTCGCAGAGCGGGTCAAGATAAAACACGTTGAATCAATAAGATAAGGTAGGGCGCATTCCGGCGGACCCCGTCGAAACCAACCGGATCGGCCTCATAACCTGAAGGTCGTAGGTTCAAATCCCACTCCCGCAACCAAATTTAACTACAACAAATCAAAGACTTGAATGGAATCACCTGCCCTGCGGGCGGTAATTCCGTGTTGCAACGCGTCGCAACACATTACGACGCGATTCCAAAGAGTTACGCTCATTCCCGATTCTTCCGTGCGACACGGGCTCCCCGCATGTTCTCGCTGTGTTCTGTTCGGACAGAAGAAAACCTCGCCACACATTCCCGGTTTCAAGGTTCCGCACGGAAACCTTGAAAATGGTGAAGATATTGCGAGTGCGCCCGCACCTCGTTGTAGTTCCAACGAGGTGCCGGTTGCCAAGCCGCTGAGGCGCGTGACCAAGATGCTCCGCGGATCCTCGTCCATGATGTTGATAACCGCGCGCACCTGGTCAAAAATCCCCCGGACCTCTTGGGCCGAGAAAGAGGTGGTTGGGGCGGCGGCGATGGCCATGGACAGAATAATGAGGAGCACGCCATGAAAGTACGATTGTTTCACAGAATTGATCTTGGGTCATGCCTAGCTGAGCGGATTTTCTCTGAGGTAGGTTAATAGGGTTTTATACTTGTTCAAGTGGCGTTGATTGTATCGCCATTCGGTTTCTTTGAGATGCAAATGAAAGGTGTGTTTGGGCAGGCCCTTGAACTTTACCAGTCGCACTTTGGCCAGCCCCCAAAACCCTTCTATGCCATTGATATGGACCCGCCCTCGTGCGAATTCATCCTTGGAATGGTCAACGCGATAGTGGCCATAGCCCAGGTCCACCGGCCCGTTATAGCCGCGCCAACCGTCCATTGCCCGGCAGGGCATGTTTACATGCCCGAGAGGGAGAATTAATCACCGAAGCCGGATCGACCCGACCGCGAATAGTCCCTTGCAGGGTTGGCTTTGAGCAATCTGGGACGATTTCGGTATAGACCATTCCTGCGCGCTCGAACACACCAAACACGACGGTTTTGCCATAGGCTCCGCGCCCCCGTTTGCCTTTCACGCGGCGGGCCCCGAAAAAGCTTTCGTCCACTTCTATGATGCCGAACATCGGGCGCTGCGCCTCGCAGGCCCAGAGAATGCGCTCTCGAAACGCGCGATAGAAACGGTTGATGGTGTTGCGATTCAGCCCAGAAAGCTGGGCCGCTTGCAGGGCCGTCAGATCGGCGGCGAAACACCGAACGATCTCGCGGATTTTCTTCTCGGAAACGCGGGAACGTTGGGCGTATTTATTCTTCATGCTTTTTCATAGCCTTATGACAGTTATTTGTCACTCAGCTAGGCATGATCCTAGATCTTTTGTGCCAGCCACCGGTTGGCGGTGCTCATCCGGCCAGTTTTCCGTGTGGATAACACGCCCCCCGACCGAGGGCCATTGTGGTCAGTTGCAACGACGCGCAATAGCGACATACGGTTTGGCATAAGCATTGCAGCCTCCATAATTATCTGGATCGATGGGGTCGAATAGGCATGCAAAGACCCCGTGACCGCTCCATCGCCATCCCGCCAAAAATATCTGACCAGCCCAGGCAGGAAAAGATGTTAGATACGGCAACGATAACGCAAACTCGTCAGCCATCCAAACAAATTTTTGGGCAAGCCAAGAACCATGAGCCTGCGAAGCAGTGGGTAAGTGTTTATCCGGCTAATTGGATGTGATGCGTCCCCACTGATGAAACGGACGAAAAACGTGAGGTCGCGCCAAAGAGATCATGGTCGCGCGCTCACGCGGCGTGAACCCTGTTGAGGATATATGCCTAACCAGTCTTTGCGGGCCGGGATCGTCGCCCGGCCTTGCAGTTGCCAGAGTTGCCAGGGCGCGCGGCAAATCGGTGGTTTGTTTTGCTTATATCACCATCAGATGGCCCAAGGTGGCGATGATTTCGAGAAAGGCGAAGCAGGCGGGGCGTTGGCCAAGCTGTTGTAAGGTCAGCCGTTGGCCTCGATAGGCAGCCCCGAGGCGCGCCATTCCGGATAGCCATCCACCAACCGCCGTGCGCTATAGCCTTTGTCGCGCAAAGCTGCCACCGCCTCGAACGACAGAACGCAGTACGGGCCGCGGCAATAGGCGATGACCTCCTGACCTTTCGGCAAGTCCTGCAAATGCTTTTCCAGATCCTTCAGTGGCAGGTTCACCGCCCCCGGGATATGCCCGGCCTGAAATTCTTCGACCGGGCGCACGTCGAGTACGGTGACCAGCCCTGCCTGGCTGCGTTCCAGAAGTTCGGCCCGTGAAATCGGCTCCAGACTGTCGCGTTCGTTGAAATATCCGGCGACGATACGGTCCACCTCGGCCACATGGCGCTCGGTGGTGTGGCGCAGGGCGCTGAGCAGATCGACAACATCCTCGCCTGCCAGCCGGTAAATCACCTGCAGCCCGCGTTTTTGTGAGGTGATAAGTCCGGCGCGGCGCAGGTTTTGCAGGTGTTGCGAAGTGTTGGCGACAGTGAGGCCGGTGGCGCGGGCCAATCCGTCAACCCCGCGCTCGCCCTGCGCCAGATAATCCAGCAGGTCGAGCCGGTGGGCGTGGCCCAGCGCCTTGGCAACAATGGCAAACTGTTCAAGCAGTTGGTGTTTTACGTCAGCCACAGGTTTTCCTCGCTTTCAGGGCAATTCATATTGGATAATTTACCAGACCCATTTCGGGCTTCTGGTGGCACCGCGCTTCATTTTCCACAGATAGTAGTTGGAAAAGAACCGCTTGGCCATCAGCCAGCGCCTGCCGGTGCTGAATGCGGTCTTGTTGCGCGGCGGGCGCACCGGGTCGGCAAAAATATGCGCACCCTTGTCGCCCATATCCATGATACATTCGACCATCAGCTCGTGGCTGACCTTCTCGCCGCCCTGAATATCGGCGGCAATGTTGCGCGCCGCGATTTTGGCCATCTGTTCTGTCATATGGCCGGTTTTGGGAAAGTTGACCGGCACCGGCAATTCCTCGACCGGCGGCATGGCCACCGCGACGCCCACGGCGTAAATGTTGTCGAAATCCTGATGCCGGTAGTTGGCATCAACCGGGATGAACCCTTTGGGATTGGCGAGACACTTGGCCTTGGCCACCGGTTTGATCCCGGCCAGCGGTGGGATGATGAGCGAGTATTGCGAGGCGAACACCTTGCCGTCCACCAGTTCGACCGAGTTGTCGGTGATTTTGGAGACAGCCGCCGAGGTGTGATAACGAACGTCGCGCTCCTCCAGCTCGCCTTCCAGATACTGGCGGATTTTGCCAAAGCCGCCGACGCCGAAATGGCCCAGAAACGGCTCGGGCGTGACGAAAGTGATCGGTACTTTATGCGCCAGCGAGCGGCGTTTCAGGGCGTGATGCACCTCAAACAGGAACTCGTAAGCCGGTCCGACGCAACTGGCACCGGGTGCACAGCCGATGACCATCGGGCCGGGATCGGCCAGAAAGGCGGCCAGGGTCTCGCGGGCCTCCATTGCTTCGGGGGGTGACATCAGCGAATGGCCGGGGCCGTCGAACGGGCCAAGACCGGGCACCGCCTCGTTGGCGCTGCGGTGGCCGGTGGCGATTACCAGATAGTCGAAAGCGTAGGTTTCGCCGTCTGTTGTGACTTTGTGTTTCTGCGCGTCAATGCCGGTTACTGCGGCGTTGACGAAATTGATGCCCTTGGTGTTCAGCGGCTTTTCAAGATCAAACGAAATGTCGTCCAGCGTCTTGCTGCCCATCGCCACCCAGGGCAGCGACGGGATGAAAATGAACCGGCGTTCCTTTGATATGACGGTGATTTCGTGCTTGCCACGGGGCAGTAACCGCCTGAGGTCAAAGGCCGTGGTCAGCCCACCAAACGAGCCGCCGATTATGATGATATGCATGGTGTTTCTTTCATTTCGGATGTCGATTCAGAAAACCAGCACCTTGTCAGCAGCGTTGGTCATCTCGGCCAATTGGGGCATGGTGCCGCGCGCAGTCCCCGCGACAAGCTCGTCGTCATTGATGCCGCGCGCATCCAGACAGGTGCCGCACAGCACCACCTCGGCCTGCCGCGCCACGCCTTTAATCATGCGCTCAAGGTTGTAATAGCCGTTCGGCGTGATCTGGCCCGCCTTGGCACAGACCACCGCGTCAGCCATCAAAAACACCGCAACCTCGGGCTTTGGCTCGGACTTCAGCAGCGCAGTTGCAAGTCTGAGGCCATTGAAACACAGTTCGGTGCCATAAGGTGGATCGTTGAAAATAAACAGATATTTCATTGTCTTACTCCTGAGTTGCGATCAAAACCAGATGCCTTCACAGCACCCCTTGACCGGATTGTCCGACTTGTATATAAATATTCAAGCGATTACTTGATTGCTAAGTCAACCCTCCCCAGATGTCAACCTGAAACACCATCGACAAGAATAAGGACCCGAGCATGAGCGACTTTATCCTGGACAACGAACCCATTATTCGCCTGAGCTTTTTCGCCGGCATTCTGCTGGCGGTCGCCCTGTGGGAAATACTGGCCCCGCGCCGTAAGTTGAGCCTGTCGCGGTGGTCGCGCTGGCCCGGCAATCTGGGGCTGGTGGTGCTGAACACGCTGACCCTGCGCTTTGCCTTTCCGTTCGCCGCCGTGGCCATGGCCTGGCTGGCGGCGGAGCGCGGCTGGGGGCTGTTCAATCTGGTCGAATTGCCGGGTTGGCTGGTTGTGCTGCTGGCCATCGCGCTGCTCGATCTGACGATCTATATCCAGCATGTGATGGTACATGCCATCCCGCTGTTTTGGCGGCTGCACCGGCTGCACCACGCTGACCTTGACTACGATGTCACCACCGGCGCGCGGTTTCATCCGCTCGAGATCATCCTGTCGATGGGCATCAAGCTCAGCGTCATTATGCTGATCGGTGCCCCGGCACTGGCGGTGCTGATCTTCGAGGTGATCCTGAACGCCACCGCCATGTTCAACCACGGCAATGTCCGCATTCCCAAAGCCGTTGACCGGGTGCTGCGCTGGTTCGTGGTGACGCCGGACATGCACCGGGTGCACCATTCGGTTACCCCGCGCGAGACCAACAGCAATTTTGGCTTCAACCTGCCGTGGTGGGACCGGATATTCGGCACCTACCGCGATCAGCCCGAGGGTGGCCACGAAGGCATGACCATCGGCATCGAGCAGTTTCGTGAAAAGAAATACGAGCGTCTTGACTGGCTGCTGATCCAGCCGTTCCTTGGTAAGATCGGCAGGTATGCCATCAACGGCCAGCGCGGTAAATCTGCCGAAAAAGGCAAAACCCGGTGATGAACCGGCGCAACCTCTCGCGGCTGTTGTTGTTGGTGGTAATGGTGGCAGCAATAACCGCCGCCTTCACCTTCCGGCAAGACCTGAACCCGGCGGCGCTGCAATCGGGCGTCGATGATTTCGGTGCCCTTGCGCCCTTGGTGTTCATCGCCCTGTTCGCAGCGGCAACCGTGCTGTTCCTGCCGGGTTCGGTGTTCGCGCTGGCCGGTGGTGCCCTGTTCGGGCCGTTGCTTGGCACCGCCTTCAACCTGTCCGGGGCCACCATCGGGGCCATCATTGCTTTCTTCGCCGCCCGCTATCTGGCTTCGGACTGGGTGGCCGAGAGAACCGGCGGCAAGCTGCGCCTGCTGATCGACGGGGTCGAGACCGAGGGCTGGCGGTTTGTTGCCTTCACCCGCCTGGTGCCGCTGTTTCCGTTCAACCTGTTGAACTATGCGCTGGGGCTGACCCGGATCAATCCGCTGGCCTATGGGCTGGCCACCGTGATCGCCATGATCCCCGGCGCAATCGCCTATACCTATCTTGGTTACGCGGGCCGCGAGGCGATTGCCGGGTCCGAAGGTGCCATCCAGAAGGGCCTGCTGGCGCTGGGCCTGCTGGCCGCGGCCCTGTTCCTGCCGCGCTTAATCAAACGACTGCGCAAAGGGGTGGCGATCTGACAATATACACGACAGAACAATCTGACACGCCGGCTTTTTGGGCTGTCAGGCTGTGGGGCCAACAACCGTCTGCAAGTTTCGGCAAAATTGCCATTTTTGGCAATTCCTGTTACAGTTGAGTTGATTGGCAAAAGTGAAAGCGGCACTATCAGTCAGGGGTGGGGCCGTCGCGGTGATACGGAGAAAACCAATGTATTCTAAACCAGCACATCGCCTGTACACTCAAAGCAAGATAAAGCGCCGCGTTTTTTCGTGGCCGGTTTTGGCTGTGTCCGCCCTTGCATGGTTTACGGCTGTTCCTGTGAGCGGGTTGCCCCTCTCTTCCGGTATTTCAGAGGATTTCGCGGTTTCAGTGGAAGGCAGGGCAGCCTTTAGCCGAAACTGCGCTACTTTTGGGTGTGGGGCTGGTGACCGCACGCATTTGAATACGTCGGACCAAGATGGTTTATTTCGGATAGCGGGCCTCAAGAAGAGTGGCGCGGATGTGGTCCTGTTGGGGAAACCCGGCAATAACGCCTTCTGCGTTACCGGTTTACCCAAGGGAGACCCCCAACTGGTTCTGCGCGCCGAGCCATCCAGTAACGCAAAAATTCGCGGGCGGCTACCCAATGGGACGGTTCTGGCTATATTGGAAAGAAAAGGCAAATGGCTCCACACAAAGACACGCGCAGGTGGTGATGCGTCAGGCGGCTGGGTATTGGCTGAAACAGTGGCCAAATACATCCACGAAGTCAAAGAACCCGAAGAATGTACGGAATAATTCAATCGAAAGACCTCTGCATAATTGAGGATTCCCGAGTGGATCAAAAGTCTGTATGATTTTGCCGGACAGACCGGGGGTTTTCATGAACATATTCAGCTACGAGAGCGCGCATCGGATCGGGGATCAAAATGTCTTGCGCAAGGTTGATGCGCTGTTGGATTGGGCCTCGATTTCAGCGCTGCTCACGCGTGGGATGAAACGATCAGGGCTTGGGCCGCACGGCTATGAACCCGGGGCGGCGATCGTTGACGCCACCCTGATCGAAACTGCGGCGCGGCCCCGCACATATGTTGAGGCTCCGGCAGAGGATCGGGCCGAAGATGCGACGCCTGATGAGTCTGCAACGATCAGTTTCAGCGCCGATGACGACGCCCGTTGGCTAAAGAAGGGTCGCAAAAGTATGTTGGGTTACAAAGGCTTTGCCCGCGCGGATGAAGAGGGATTTGTCGACAAGGTGCATGTCACCCCTGCCAATGTTGGTGAGAGCCCGCAGTTCGGGACCATGATCGAAGGGGCCAGCACGCAGCGGGTTCTGGCAGACAAGGCTTACGCAAGCAAAGCAAACCGGGCGGCCCTGAAAGGCAAACATCGCGACGGGATCCTGCGCAAGGCGGCAAGGGGGCGACCGCTGCGCGCTTCGGAGAAACGCTTCAACCGCCTGATCTCCAAACGCCGGTTTCGGGTGGAACAGGTCTTTGGCACCATGAAGCGGCTGTTCGGGCGCGTCAAGGTCCACGCGCAGATGGTCATGGCCGCCATCTCGCAAAACCTGCTCAAGGCTGCAAACAAGATAACCTTGAACAAACAAACATCCGCAATCGCATAATCGAAACACGCAGACCAACTCCGCCCGGAAAAACGGGCGGAGCCGGAAAGACCGCGCCGCAGTCAAATGGACCCGCGCAAGGCCGCTTCGTGCAGAGGTCTTTTGAAACCCTGCTTGATGGCATGGAGATAGAAGAGCTTCGCAAAAACGAGGGCATTGATGTAAAGCACTACTTGATGGCCGATGCCCATTATACTTGGTGGAAAAGCGGCAAACCCTATCTTTGCCGAATGTTTGATATGCTCCACATGGGTTATGCTGATGAAATCCTTTTTGGCCGTGAAGTTGTTGAAGAGATGCCAAGGATTGTGTCTGAGTGGGTGGAAATCCTCAATTCTCGAAAATGATATGGTGAAAGCGCCACTCTCTTTTGCTGACCCTAAAGCTCTCGCGGTGTGATGTAGCTGTGGAAAATTCCG
>JAADIC010000144.1:0-2695 GCA_013151535.1 Alphaproteobacteria bacterium
GCCGGAACCATCGTGACCGGGGTTATCTTGCTGGATGAAAGGATGATCCGGCTGGTAAACCTCGATCACATCATTGACGAAGACGAACCGGCGGGCGGGCGATGACGCTGTCGCACGCGGCTTGGGCGGATGGTGCGTTCAGCGATGCCGATTTCAGCGCCATCGCCGAAATTCTGCATCAGGAAACCGGGATATTTCTTGGCGAGAACAAGAAAAATCTGGTTTTCAGGCGGCTCAGCAACAAGGTCCGTGACTTGGGTTTCGCGCATTTTCGGGACTATGTGGAACGCATCAGGTCTTCTGCCCACACGCCCGAGCGGCAGCATATGATCTCGACCCTGACAACCAATGTCACCAGTTTTTATCGCGAGCCGCACCACTTCAAGGATTTTTCCGAGCGCCTGTTGCCGGGCTTGCTGAACCGGGCCAGGCGGGGCGAACGGGTGAGGATCTGGTCGTCGGCCTGTTCCACCGGCGAAGAACCGTACACCATCGCCATTGAGATTTTGCGGCTGGCCCCGGAAGCCGCCAAATACGACCTGAAAATCCTTGCCACCGATATCGATCCGGCGGTTGTCGCGACGGCGCAGAAGGGCGAGTATCTCTGGCCTGCCGTCCAGGATATTGCGCCACCAATTCGCCACCGGTTCCTGACCCCTTCGACAAACGGCGCGCCCTTGTACGAGATTTCTGAACAAGCGCGTAAAATCGTGACTTTCCGCACCCTCAACTTGCTGGCACCGCTGCCTTTCAAGGGCGTTTTCGACGTTATTTTTTGTCGCAATGTCACCATCTATTTCGATCAGCAAACGCGGGCCAGGGCCTGGATGCAGATATTGAAAGCCCTGGCCGGGGATGGCCAGCTTTATATCGGCCATTCCGAGCGGGTGTCGGGCCCGGCGGCGGACAAGCTGAAAACCAATGGTCTAACGGCCTATTGTTTAGCTGATAAAGCGGAGGCCTAGCATGGCATTGAGACAAAAATTACAAATCATGGTCGTCGATGACATGAGCACAAGCCGTGGCCTTATCATACAGGCGCTGGAAGAGCTTGGCATTATGCACAATGATTATTGCCGAAACGGCAAGGACGCGTTTCGGGCGATTTCGGCGCGCCCGGTGCATCTGGTCATTTCGGATTACAACATGCCCGAATTGAACGGTCTGGAGCTGCTTAAATCGCTGCGCAGTTTTGCGCCGACCCAGAGAATTGCATTTATCCTGATAAGCGGTTCACCCACGCAGGAGATTCTGGATGCCGGGCGCGCCCTTGGTATGAACAATTTCCTGAAAAAGCCTTTCACCACGGCACAAATGCGCCAATGCATTGAAACCGTGGTCGGGCGGTTGTAATGGGCGATACCTTTCCTGAACCGGCGTCAGTAACGGTGCCGGTCGCCGATATTTTCAGGCAACTTTCCGAGGAAATCGCCGGGGTCGATCAACAGATGGCCGCGTTGGAAGAAACCATGCTGGACGAGCATCTGAAACAAGTGTTGAGCCCGCAGCAGACCAAAGACCTGCAAGGCCTAGATCATATGCGCCAAATCCTCGCCTGCATCGAAGATTTCCTGACGATTTCTGCTGAAACCATCTGTGAAACCATTCACCTTGATCCCAGCATCGGGGCTGGAAACCTGCCGCTAAAAGATTTGTCAAAACGGCTGTTAAACCCAAGCGCGCCCGCCAGATTTGTGTCCAAAACCGGAAATGTCCACCTGTTTTGAGCAATTTCAAATGCCTGAGATTTGCTCCACTATGGCCTCTTTCAGCACATCCACCATATGATCCAATTGCGCCTCGTCCATGATGAAAGGTGGTGCCAGCAGCACATGGTCACCGTGTCGCCCGTCGATTGTGCCCTGCATCGGATAACACATCAGCCCGCGCCGAAACGCCGCCTTCTTGATCTTGGGGGCGAGCTTCAGATCTGGCTCAAACGTCGCCTTGGTTTCGCGGTCCGCCACAAGTTCCACACCCCAGAACAGACCCCGGCCGCGGATATCGCCGACATTCGGGTGCTGGCCAAAAGCCGAGACCAGTTTAGCCTCCATCTGCGCGCCCAACTGCCGGACACGGCATAAAAGCCCGCCATCCACGATCCGTTCCAGCACCGCCAAACCGCAGGCCGCCGCCACCGGATGGCCCATATAGGTGTGGCCGTGTTGGAAAAAGCCGCTGCCCTGGGTGATCGCGCGGTAAATTTCACCGCTGCACAGCATGGCCCCGATCGGCTGATAACCGGCCCCAAGCCCCTTGGCGATGGTCAGAATATCGGGCCGCACCCCGTCCTGTTCACAGGCAAATAGCGTGCCGGTCCGCCCCATTCCGCACATCACTTCATCAAGGATCAGCAGTACGCCATAGCGGTCACAAATCTCGCGGATGCGCGCGAAGTAACCTTTGACCGCAGGCACCGCCCCCAAAGTCGCCCCGACCACCGGTTCGGCGATGAAGGCCATGACCTTTTCCGGGCCAAGGCGCAGGATTTCCGCCTCAAGCTCATCGGCTGCGCGTAGCCCATAAGCCTCGGAACTTTCGTTGTCTTCTCGGAAACGGTATTCATAACAGGGGCTTATGTGGCTCATCGGCAAAAGTAGCGGCGCGAATTGGCCGCGCCGCCATTCATTGCCACCGGCGCTGAGCGCCCCCAAAGTATTGCCGTGATAGCTCTGCTTGCGGGCAATCACATGGC
>JAADIC010000144.1:2708-11153 GCA_013151535.1 Alphaproteobacteria bacterium
GGTTTCCACGAAATACTGCCGCGCCAGTTTGATCGCGGCCTCCACCGCTTCCGAGCCACCGGACACAAGATAGACTCGCTCGATCCCTTCGGGCGCGTGGGCAATCAGCTTGTCGGCCAAAGCCTCGGCCGGGGCAGAGGTGAAAAAGCCGGAATGGGCAAAAGCCACCGCATCCACCTGCGCCTTGATCGCCTCGGCCACATGTTTGTCGCTATGGCCAAGGCAGGAAACTGCAGCACCCCCGGCATCGAAATAGCGTTTCGCGTCGCTATCAATCAGATAACAGCCATCGCCCGAGGTCGCAATTGGCATCGCCATCGGCGTGCGGTGAAAAACGTGATCGGCCATATGTCGCAATCCCCGGAGTTTCCGGCTTTGTCGCGTTTCAACAGTTGCCCCGAGCATCCAGATACCCGGGGCGATTGATGGTATTGGTTCAGGACGCCGCCACAGCCCGTTTCGCCATGACGCCGATCAGGTTGGCGCGGTAAGCGCTGTCGCCGTGGAAATCCGACAACAACCCGCCCGGTGAGATATCCACACCCGCAACCGCCCCTTCGGACCAGTCAGCAGATAGCGCCGCTTCCAGCCCGGCGTGGCGGAATACACCGTCATCCCCGGCCCCGGTGACAGCCACGCGCACGCCGCCGCCCGTCTGCGCCACGAACACCCCGACCATGGCGTAGCGCGAGGCTGGGTTGGGGAATTTGGCGTAGCCGCATTTGGCACCGGTTTCAAACCTGATGGCGGTGATGATCTCGCCGTCTTCAAGGTTGGTGGCAAACAGCCCGTCAAAGAAATCATCCGCCGCGATTTCACGGCTGTTGGTGACGATGGTTGCGTTCATGGCCAAAGCCGCCGCCGGATAATCCGCCGCCGGATCATTATTGGCCATTGAACCACCGATTGTGCCCATATGGCGCACCGCCGGATCACCGATATGCGCCGCCAAGCCCGCAAGGGCAGGGCAGAGCGATTGCACATCGGCATTATCCGCCACGCTGGCATGGGTCGCCGCCGCCCCGATGGTCAGGGTCGCGCCATTGGCCGAGATATCCGCCATGCCCGCGATGCCCCGAATGTCCACCAGATCAGACGGTTCCGCCAGATGCTGTTTCATGGTCGGCAGCAGGGTTTGCCCGCCCGCCAGAACCTTGGCTTCTTCGCCCGACGAAAGGGCGGCAGTTGCGGCGTCGATTGAGGCCGGATTGTGATATTTAGTACTATACATGTTCTCGCCCTTTCTATTCTGCGGCGATGGAAGATTTGGCGGCCTGAATGGCGCGCCAGACATTCATCGGCGTGGCTGGCATGGCCAGACCTTCTGCACCAATGGCATCGGTGATGGCGTTGATGACCGCAGGCGGGGCACCAATCGCCCCAGCCTCACCGCAACCCTTCACACCAAGCGGATTGTTCGGGCTTGGGGTGGCGTGGTGGTCAATGGTGAAGAACGGCAGATCGTCAGCCCGCGGCATGGTGTAATCCATATAAGAGCCGGTCAGCAATTGCCCGTCATCGTCATAGATCACCTGTTCCAGCAGGGCTTGCCCGATGCCTTGCGCCACCCCGCCATGCACCTGACCTTCAACAATCATCGGATTGATGATGGTGCCGAAATCATCAGCCGAGGTGAATTGCACGATCTCGGTGGTGCCGGTTTCAGGATCAACCTCGACCTCGCAGATAAACGCGCCGGACGGGAACGAGAAGTTCACCGGATCAAAGAACGCGGTTTCTTTCAGGCCGGGTTCCATGCCTTCGGGCAGGTTATGCGCCATGTAAGCCGCCAGCCCGATCTCGTGCCACAGCATCTGTTTATCGGTGCCAGCCACGGAAACCGCCCCACCTTCGATCACCAGATCGGCCTCGTCCGCTTCCAGAACATGGGCGACGATCTTTTTGATCTTGGCCTCGACCTTGTCCATGGCCTTGACCACCGCTGACATGCCAACAGGGGCTGAGCGTGAACCATATGTGCCCATGCCGAACTGCACCTTGTCAGTGTCACCATGCACGATTTTGACGTTCTCGATCGGGATATCAAACCGGTCCGCCACGATCTGGGCAAACGTCGTCTCGTGCCCCTGACCATGGCTGTGAGAACCGGTCAGAACCTCGATCGTGCCAACCGGGTTCATCCGCACTTCGGCACTTTCCCAAAGGCCAACACCGGCCCCAAGGGAACCTGCGGCGGCTGACGGGGCCAGACCGCAGGCCTCGATAAAGGTCGAATAACCAAGGCCGCGCAGCATGCCACGGCTTGCGGCTTCGGCCTTGCGGGTGGCAAAACCGGCCACATCGGCGCTTTCCTGTGCCATTTGCAGGATTTTCGGGAAATCCCCGGCATCATAGGCCAGAATGACCGGCGTTTGATGCGGGAAGCTCTGGATAAAGTTGCGCCTGCGCAATTCCGCCGGGTCCATCGCCATTTCACGCGCTGCGCGCTCCATCATGGTTTCAATCAGATAGGTCGCCTCGGGGCGGCCAGCGCCGCGGTAAGCATCCACCGGCACCGTGTTGGTATAGGCGGTGCGCACATTGCAATGGATCGCGGGCATATCGTATTGGCCCGACATCAGGGTGCCATAAAGATAGGTCGGCACGGCGGATGAAAACAGCGACATATACGCGCCGACATTGGCAATGGTATCGACCTTGAAGCCAACAATCTTGCCATCCGCATCAAAGCCCATTCTGGCGTTGGTTATATGATCGCGGCCATGGGCGTCGGTCATGAAGGCCTCGGAACGGTCCGAGGTCCATTTCACCGAGCGGTTGGTTTTCATCGAGGCCCAGAGGCAGGTGATCTCTTCGGGATAGATATAAATCTTGGCCCCAAAACCACCCCCGACATCGGGCGCGATGACGCGCAGCTTATGTTCCGGTGCGACATTGTAAAACGCCGACAAAACCAGCCGCGCCACATGCGGGTTCTGGCTGGTGGTGTAAAGCGTGTAATGCTCTTCCGCCGCGTCATAAGTTGCAATGGCGGCGCGAGGCTCCATCGGGTTCGGTGACAGGCGGTTGTTGGTGATATCGACCTCGGTGATATGCGCGGCTGTGGCAAGGGCTGCATCCGTGGCCGCCTGATCGCCGATCTCCCAGTCAAAAATCTGGTTGCCCGGCGCGTTTTCGTGGATCTGTGGCGCACCTTCTGCCAACGCCTTGTCAGCTTTGACAACTGTCGGCAGTTCTTCGTAATCAACCTCAACCGCTTCGGCACCAAGGCGGGCGAGGGCGTCGGTTTCAGCGATCACAACCGCCACCGCATCGCCCACATAACGCACCTTTTCAGTCGCCAAAGCCGACCACGCGCCCATATTCATCGGGCTGCCGTCTTTGGAACTGACGGCCCAGCCGCAGATGATGTTGCCGATACCGTCGCCAGTTAACTGCGCGCCATTCAGAACGGCGATCACACCATCCATGGCTTCAGCCGCAGACGCATCAATGCCTTTGACATTGGCATGCGCATAAGGGCTGCGCACGAATGCGGCATAGGCCTGATTTTCCTGGCGGATATCGTCGGTATATTTGCCTGCGCCAGTGATGAAGCGCTTGTCTTCAGAACGTTTGACGCGGTCTCCGATTTTCGTACTCATATTTTTATCCTCCCCTGTGCCGCTTACATTTTCGCGGCAGCGTCCTGAATTGATTTCACGATGTTATGATAGCCGGTGCAGCGGCAGATATTGCCCTCAAGCTCGTGGCGAATGGCGTCAGCCGTCAATTCGCGCCCGTCGGCCTTGTAGCGGTTCACCATATCAATGCCCGACATAATCATGCCCGGAGTGCAAAAGCCGCATTGCAGGCCGTGATTGTCGTTGAACGCGGTTTGCATCGGGTGGAGTTCACCATTGGCAACACCTTCCACCGTGGTCACAACCGCGCCATCAAGCGAGGCCGCCAGCGTCGTGCAGGATTTCACCGCTTTGCCATCCACATGCACCACACAAGCACCGCATTGGCTGGTGTCGCAGCCCACATGGGTGCCTGTCAGGCGCAGATCTTCGCGCAGGAAATCCACCAGAAGGGTGTTATCCTCAACATCCTTGCTGACGGATTTTCCGTTCACCGTAATATTTATATTCGCCATGTGGTCCTCCCCGACCTTTATTGGTTGTGTCTGTTGCCGCAAATTCGGCTGCGGCTATTCCTGGTTGCTCAGATAGTCATGGAAATTATCAAAAAACTTGTTGGCCAGCTTTTTCGCTGTTGAATCGATCAACCGGTTGCCAAGGCGGGCCAGTTTGCCACCAATCATGGCGCTGGCGTGAAAGGTCAGAATAGTCTCCTCACCATCCTCGGCCAATTTGATGTCGGACGCCCCCTTGGCGAACCCGGCAATCCCGCCCTTGCCCTCGCCCTGAATGGTGTAACTTTCCGGCGCGACGATATTCACCAACTCGACCGCACCGGCAAATTTCGCCTTGACGGGGCCGATTTTCTGCACGACCAACGCCTCCATCGTGGTGTCGGAGGTTTTGGTCAGGCTTTCGCATCCCGGGATGCATTGCCTTAAAACATCCTCGTCATTCAGGGCTGCCCAAACCACATCGCGTTTCGCCGCGATGCGGTATTCTCCGGTCATTTCCATGAAGTGGCTGGTCCATATTGCCTGAGATCTGGCACCACTATAGGGATAGTTCTTCGCGTGACAACAGGGCGGGCTTAAAATTAACGTCATCACCGCGCCGACAGAGCGTTGGCGAAATCCGTCAGGCTGTCAACCGAATGGCACGGCAGGAATTCATCCACATGCGGCAGGATGGTTTTGATGCCTGCGGCTTTCGGGGCGAAATCCTGCCAGCGCAGCAAGGGGTTGAGCCATATCAGTTTGCGGCACGAACGGGCCAGTCGCGCGATTTCGACCTCAAGCAGGGCGGTATCGCCGCGCTCCAGACCATCGGTAATTAGCAAAACCACCGATCCTTGGCCCAGAACGCGGCGCGACCAGTCGCGATTGAAGCGATAAAGCGCCTGACCGATGCGGGTACCCCCCTGCCAATCCGGCGATTGCTGGCCGATGGCAGACAGGGCTGCATCCACGTCCTTAAGGTTAAGCGCGCGTGAAATATTGGTCAGTTGGGTGCCAAAAGTGAAGGCATTCACCGCCGCCCAATCGGCATCCGATGCGCGGTTGATGGCGTGCAGCAGATGCATAATCAGCCGCGAATAAACCGACATCGAGCCGGAAATATCGCACAGGGCCACCAGTTTGGGAGGGCGATAGCGGGGGGATTTGCGCGCAATGCTCTGGATATTCCCCCCCCGCCGCATGGCCTTGGCCAAGGTTGCGCGGATATCGGGTTTGGCCCCGCTTGCATCGGCGCGAAACCGGCGGCTGCGCAACGGCTCAACCGGCAGTGACAGGCTGGCAATGGCGCGACTGGCCTCGTTAATTTCGGCCACGCTCATCTGTTCAAAATCCATCTGGCGCAGGATTTCTTTGTCGGACCAACTGGCCTGAACATCCGCCTGCATCTCCTGCTTTTCGGGGCGATTTTGCGGTGTCGAGCTTGGGTCAGTCAGCGCATCCATGGCGCGCCGCGCGGCGGCTTGATCCTGCTTCTGGCTGTCTGCATCCTGCCGCAGCAGGGGTGACAGCATGTGGATCATCCGCTCCAGATATTCCGGATCGCGCCAGAACATGGAAAACACCTGATGAAACAGAACCAGATGATCGGGCCGTGTGATTAACGTGGCGCGCAAAGTATAATAGAAATCAACCTTGTTGGAGAACCCGGCGCGATGCACCGCCGAAATCGCGGTCTGCACCTGCGACGTGCCGACAGGTACGCCGGATTTGCGCAGAGCGCGGATGAAATGCACGATATTGTCGACCAGCCGCCCGCCGCTTGGCGGCAATATCGCAGCATTGCTCAAGAGGCGCGGGCCAGATCGGCGCGCGCTTCGTTCAGGATGCGGCTGGCCTCGGAACCTGCCAGCTTGGCGATATCATCCTGATATTTCAGCACCGCCCCCAGCGTGTCGGAAATCATTTCGGGCGACAGCGCGACCGCATCGAGCGCAATCAGGCAGCGCGCCCAGTCGATGGTTTCGGCAATGCCGGGGTTCTTGAACAGGTCTTGCCCGCGCAGCTTTTGCACAAACGCCACGATGTCGTTGGACAGCGCGTCCGTACAGCCCGGAACCCGGGCGCGCAAAATCTGAACCTCGCGCTTGAAGCTGGGATAATCGACCCAATGATACAGGCAGCGACGTTTCAGGGCATCATGCACCTCGCGGGTGCGGTTCGAGGTCAGGATGACAATCGGCGGCTCATCGGCCTTGATGGTGCCAAGTTCGGGAATGGTGACCTGAAAATCCGAAAGCGCCTCAAGCAGGAAGGCCTCGAACGGCTCGTCGGTGCGGTCAACCTCGTCGATCAACAGCACCGGCGGGCCTGCGGGATGGGATTGCATGGCTTCAAGCAAGGGGCGGCGGATCAGAAAATCTTCGCTAAACAGCTCGGCTTGCAAGGTGGCGCGATCGGTTGTGCCGCTGGCTTCAGCCGTGCGAATGGCGATCATCTGGGCCGAGAAGTTCCATTCATAAATGGCCGAGGACACATCCAACCCCTCGTAACATTGCAGCCGGATCAAACGACGCCCCAGACCGGCCGCGATCACCTTGGCGATCTCGGTCTTGCCAACCCCGGCCTCGCCCTCCAGAAACAACGGCTTTTGCAGGCTCAGCGCCAGATGCGCCACGGTCCCCAAATCCCGCCCGCAGAAATAATTCTGGGCGGTAAACATCGAAAGTGTTGCGTCAATACTGGATGGAATGGCCGGCAAAATCAAAGTCCTGCAAAGGGAAGGGTGCCCGGCAATAGTAGACAGATGGCGTTTTACCTGTCCATGGAAAACCGTGAAACCCGTCAATGGCCCCCGTCGGTGTTGATCCAGTGTTTCGCAACCGGGGCCGAAATCCCCAGAAGATCAATCGCCCGGGCCGCGATTTGATCGACGATCTCAGCCACGCTTTGCGGTTTCAGGTAAAAGGCCGGAACCGGCGGCAGGATGATGGCCCCCAATTCAGTAGCGGCAACCATGTTTCTGAGATGCGCAAGCGTCAGTGGGGCCTCGCGGGTGATAAGGATCAGCCGGCGGCGTTCTTTGAGCTGCACCCCGGCGGCGCGGGTCAGCAGGTTGTCATCCAGCCCCATCGCAATCGCCGCCAGTGATCGCATGGAACAAGGGGCCACGATCATGCCCGATGTCACAACCGAACCCGAGGCGATGCTGGCCCCTATATCATCAATCGCGTGGCTGCGCGTGGCCATAGACCTAAGCGTTTCAAACGCCTCCGCGCCACATTCACCAGCCAGCGTTCGCTCGGCGGCGCGGCTGGCGATCAGATCAATTTCGGCCCCAAGCTGGGAAAGCTGGCGGCCAACCGACAGCCCAAGTGCCGCACCCGAGGCCCCGGCAACCCCCAGAACCACCCGCGGCGCGCTCATGGTTTCAACCCGGGCAAAAGCCGCGCCATCAGATCGGCCGCAAATTGTGCATCTTCGGGTGATGTCTGCATCACTTGCCCCCAGTTTCGCATGGTTTCACTGCCGATTTTCGTGGTTGCATCAAAGCCGATCTTGCCAGCCAGCCCCGGCTGGGGTGAGGCGAAATCGAGGTAATCCATCGGCGTATTCTCCAACAGCATCAGATCGCGCCCGGGATCCATGCGGGTGGCCAGGGCCCAGGCGATATCGTCCCAGTTCTTGACGTCGATATCATCGTCCACGACCACGATCATCTTGGTATAACTGAACTGCGGCAGCATCCCCCAAAGCGCCATCATCACCCGGCGCGCCTGCCCGGGATAGCGTTTGTCGATGCTGACAATTGCGATGCGGTACGAACAGGCGGCGGGCGGCAACCACAGATCGACAACCTCGGGGATCTGGCTGCGGATGGTTGGCAGGGCAAGACGGTTGAACACTTCACCTATAATCGCCGGCTCGTCCGGCGCCCGCGCGGTATAAGTCGACAGATAAAGCGGATCCCGGCGATGGGTGACGGCGGTGATCTGCATCACCGGAAACGGTTCGGCCGGGTTATAATAGCCGGTGTGATCGCCAAACGGGCCTTCCGGCGCGGCCTCATTGGGCGACACCCAGCCTTCCAGCACGATCTCGGCCTCGGCGGGCACCAGAAGCGGGATTGTTTTGGCTTGCACCAGTCGCGGGCGGGTATCGTTGAGCGCACCCGCAAAGCTCAGCTCGGAAACGGTTTCGGGCAAGGGCAATGCCGCTGACAGCAATGTTGCGGGGTCAGCCCCCAGAACCACCGCCACCGGGGTTTTTTCGCCCTGTTTGGCCCAGCTTTTATGATGCGCGGCACCACCACGATGGGGCAGCCAGCGCATTATCAGCTTGTCGCGCCCCAGAACCTGCGCGCGGTAAACACCGGCATTGTAATGCTCGACCTGTTTGAGGTCGGA
>JAADIC010000144.1:11165-16698 GCA_013151535.1 Alphaproteobacteria bacterium
GGTCGTGTCACCACCACCGGCCAGGTTATCAGCGGCCCGGCATCACCGGGCCAATGGGTCTGGATCGGAAGGGATGTCAGATCCACCTCTGCGCCTGTGCAAATGACTTGCTGCACCGGGGCGGTTTTGACGGTTTTCGGGCGCGCCGACAGCGCCGCTTTCAGCATCGGCCAACGTGAATAGGCGTCGCGCAACCCGCTTGGCGGGGTGGGCGCGCGCAGGGCTGCCAGAAATTCGCCAAGCTCGTCCAGCTTGTCGGAGGTCACCCCCAGCCCGGCCGCAACCCGCGCGCTTGTGCCGAAAAGATTTACGATCACCGGGATGCCGGAAACGGCATCGCCCTGCAAAACCGGCTGCTCGAACCGCAAAACCGGCCCGCCCGCCTCCAGAACCGCCCGATGCACCGCCGTCATCTGGTGCTTGACGCATACAGGTTCAAGCACGGTTTTGAGCTGGCCGGTTTCAGCGCACCAGTCAAGAAAGGCGCGCAGGTTTGAATATGGAGGTAAATTTCGGACGGTCTCTCTCCGGATGATTGTCAGAGATGCGCCTAGCAGTAAAAATGCCGCCGCGAATTGATCTTTGTCAATTTACTGTCAGCAACAAAGGCCTAGGAAGACAGAATGACCCCTGCTGCGGAAAAGGTTTTCCAAGTGTTGCATCCCGACAAAACGATCCCGATATTTCCCGCACTTCCGGCGCGAGCACTTGGTGTGATGCCGCTTGCACCGCTTTCGCTTTCCCTGACAGGGTTGGCGCGCAAGATCGCCAAAACCCATCCCGGCCTTTTTCGCCGGCTTGGCATATATGACCACACGCGCTTTGTGCTGGATCCCACCGACCTGCCATTTGTCATCTGCCTTGAACCAAACGGCGGCGTTCCGCGCGTCACCGTGATGCGCGGGCCTGGGGTTGGCGCGGCGCGCATTGCCGGGCCGATGGCAGCATTGCTGGGGCTGGTGCATGGGGCCTATGACGGCGACGCCCTGTTCTTTTCACGCGATCTGGTGATCGAGGGCGATACCGCCGCCGCCCTGGCCCTGCGCAACGCGGTTGATGACGCCGAACTTGATCTGGCGCAGGATATTATCGGCCTGTCCGGCCCGTTCGCACGCCCGTTACAGCGACTAGTCACTTTCGTGCAAACCAGAACCGGCGTCAGCCTGACCCGGCCCGAATCGGCACAGGCATGGTGATGGAAATCGTCTGCCCCGCAGGCACGCCTGCGGCCCTGCGCGCAGCCGTCAAGGCCGGGGCGCACACGGTTTATTGCGGCTTTGCCGATGAAACCAACGCGCGCAACTTTCCCGGCCTGAATTTCGAGCGCGCGGAAATGCGCGAAGGGGTGGCGTTCGCCCATGCCCATGGCGCCAAGGTTCTGGTGGCGATCAACACCTTTCCACGCGCCGGAGACGAGGCGCTCTGGCACCAAGCCGTCGCTGATGCCGAGGCTTCGGAGGCCGATGCGGTCATCCTCGCCGATCCCGGCCTGTTGGATTACGCAAAGCACAGCCATCCGGAATTGCGCCTGCATCTTTCGGTGCAGGCCGCCGCTGCCAATGCCGATGTCATCAACCTTTATGCCCAGAGTTTTGGCGTCAAGCGGGTGGTTCTGCCGCGCGTATTATCCGTGCAGGAAATCGCTGCGATCAACGCCGAAATCGAGGTGGAAACCGAGGTTTTCGTTTTTGGCGGTCTCTGCGTCATGGCCGAAGGGCGCTGTTCGCTGTCGTCTTATGCAACCGGGCAGTCGCCCAATATGAACGGCGCCTGCTCGCCCGCCAGCCATGTGGAATATCACGACGTGCGCGGCGTTCTGGATGCCCGCCTGGGTGGTTACACCATTCACCGGGTCGGCAAGGATGAGCCCGCACCTTATCCCACCCTGTGCAAGGGTTGTTTCAGCGCCGGTGGTAAATCCGGCCACCTGTTTGAGGATCCGGTCAGCCTGAACGCCGAGCACCTGATCCCACAATTGCAAAAGGCCGGTGTCACCGCCCTCAAAATCGAGGGGCGTCAACGCTCGCGATCCTATGTGGCGCAGGTCGTGCGCAATTTCCGCGCGGCGGTGGATGCGCTTGAGCTTGGCCGCCCGATGCCCGAGGGCATGCTGGCGCAATTGTCCGAGGGTCAGGCCACGACGGCGGGGGCCTACAAAAAAACATGGAGATAGATCAATGCAACTGACGGTCGGCCCCAACCAGTTTTTCTGGCCCGAGGATCGCTGGGCCCAGCTTTACGAAGATCTGGCCGAAACCACCATTGATCGGGTGGTTCTGGGCGAACTGGTCTGCTCCAAACGCTTGCCATTCTATCAAAACCGCATCCCCGAGGCGATTGCGCGCTTAAAGGCGGCAGGCAAGCAGGTGGTGCTGACCAGCCTCGCGCTTGTGACCCTGAAACGGGAACGAAAACTGACTGCCGAACTGATTGAGATGGGAGTTGAGGTCGAGATTAACGATCTGACAACCCTTGCCTATCTACCTGATAATACGGTGTTTTCCGTTGGCCCGCTGGTTAATGTCTATAACGAAAGCACTTTGCGCTGGCTGGCATCGCGCGGGGCCAATCGTATCTGCCTGCCACCCGAATTGCCGCTGAAATCGGTCGGAATCCTTGCGACAGCAGGGGCTGATCTTGGGGTTGCGATCGAGGTTTGGGGCCACGGGCGGGTGCCCTTGGCGATTTCGGGGCGCTGTTATCACGCGCGTCTGCATGGGCGAACCAAGGACAATTGCCAGTTCGCCTGCGAGGATGACGCGGATGGCTTAAGCGTGCGCACGCTTGACGATCAGCCCTTTCTGGCCATGAACGGGGTGCAGACATTATCCGACAGCCACGCCTGCGCCGCGCATCAGGTTGGGGCTTTAGCGCGAGCCGGTGTCGCGGCCCTGCGCCTGTCGCCGCAATCGGGTGATTTTGCGCAAATATGCCGCCTTTATCGCCAGCTTCTGGAGGGCGAGTTGAACGGGGAAGCCGTTGTAACCGCTCTCAAGGCGCTTGACGCCGATCTGCGCTTGTCCGACGGTTTTTTGACCGGAGATCGGGGTGCTGACTGGTCGGGGCAGCGACCGCAGGCCGGAGACATATAGGGTTTTTGTTGAACCCCCCATAGAGCGTATTGCGTTTGATCGGGTGCATGTGAGCGCAACATGTTCAAATCTGAGGCACCCTCGCACAAGGGTACCTAACGTATGTCACCTAACACATTGTCACCTAGCACCTTGTTATCTAACGCTTCGTTATCTAACACGTTGTTACCTAACACATAGTTACCGGAAGAACTTCTGAACAAAGCCCCCACCTGACATTTTGAGAACACCCAATTATCCCGCCCCTGCCGGTGCCGGATGGGTCCAGTTCTTATAAGCGCTCCAATCCTCGATCTCGGGATAAAACTGTCTGCGCCATGCCCGAACTTTCGGGTTGAAAACCCGCCGCCACAAAGGCGGGATCATCGCCAGCGCCGTCATCGGTGGATAGCCGGTGGGCAGCATCGGCACCTGGGCCGCATCGTAAATCTGCAACAACGGATAGCGCCGCATGGGGTGGATATGGTGATCCGCGTGGCGCTGCAGGTTAATCAGCAACAGGCCGGAAACGCGGTGGGCGGAATCCCAGGAATGATGCGCTTTGACCGGCTCGTATTTACCTGCCCCCAGATGTTTTCGGGTCAGGCCGTAATGCTCCACATAATTTGTCAATTCAAGCTGCCATACGGCGACAAAAGCCTGAAACACGAACAGGCCCACGCCTATCCAGCCGCCGATTGCAAAGGCCAGCGCAAGAAACGCGGTTTGCAGAATAAGGTATTTCCAGATCGGGTTGGCGGGGTGCCAGGGCCCGCGACCACGCCGCGCCAGCATCGCCCTCTCGGCCCGCCAGGCCGAGCCAAAACCGGTCAGCAGAATGCGGCCAAAGGCGCGGTGAAACCCCTCGTTATAACGCGCGGTTACCGTGTCGCGCGGCGTGCCGACATAGGGGTGATGCACCAGCAAATGTTCAGTGCGAAAATGGCCATAAAGCACCAGCGCCATCAGCAAATCGCCCAAACCACGCTCAACCCGGTTGGATTTGTGAAACAATTCATGGGCATAGACGATACCCACCGTGCCGGTGGTGACGCCAATGCCAAACATGATGCCAAGGGTTTCCAGCGTTGAATACTGGCCAAACCGCGTCAGATAATAAAGCGTGCCAAAGACCAGCGTAAACTGGATCGGAAACCAGAGCCATGTCAGCAGGCGAAACCAGAACAGCACCGCGTCGGGTGTTTCGGGATCGGGGTTCTTGAGATTCTGGCCCAGAACCAGATCCAAAAGCGGCATCAGAACCCAGCCATAAAGCGGGATCAGCAGAATGAACCAGCCCCCCTGCAACACTGCCAGCACCACCAGCGGCACAAATGTCATGGTCATCCAATAGGGCCACGCCCTTAGTCTGACATGCGCGGGCGCATCAATGGGCGTTTCTTTTGTCATCTGGTTTCCTTACCCGAATTGTCCGTTCTTGGCGTCAGTTTAAGGCGGATGCCATCGGCCGCGCGCACGGTCAGATGGGCAACCGGCATCGGGTGGTCGCCGTCAATCACCTCAAAGCGGAACGCCCTGACCAGCATGGACAGCAGCAATGTCCCCTCGGCCATGGCAAAGGCCGAGCCGGGGCAAACCCTTGGCCCGGCTGAAAACGGAATATAGGCCTTGCGCAGACATTCTTTGCCGTTTTCGGTTTCAAACCGGGCGGGGTCAAATTCGTCGGGGCGCTCCCACAACCGTTCATGCCGGTGCAGATGCCACGGGCTGAGGATCACTTGCGCGCCTTTGGCCACTTTTCGGCCACGGAAAACTTGCGGGCAAGCCGCCTCGCGCACGAACATCGGCACCGGCGGATAAAGCCGCATGGTTTCGCGAAACACCGCCCGCGAATGGCGCAGTTTTGAGACGGTCGAGAAATAAATTTTCTCGGGCTCAAACGCCGTTAACGCCTCTTTCGCCAGCTTTTCCTGCCAGTCGGGATAGCGCGCCAAAAGATAAAGCGCCCAAGCCAGAACTGCCGCCGAGGTTTCGTGCCCGGCCAAAAAGAAGATCGCAACCTGATCGGTCATTTCCTCGGGGGCAAACAGCTTGCCGGTTTCAGGATCCGGCGTGGTCATGATCTTGGTGGCCAGATCATCCGGCGCAGTACCGGCAGCGATTTCGCTGGCGCGCTGGCTTACCAACTGTTCGATCAACCCTCGAATGATGCGCGCGGTTTCTTTGGTCTTGCGCGAATGAAACCGTGGAAACCATTTCGGTAGCGGCAAAATCGCGGTGATATTGGCCACCGGTTGCGCCGCCTGATGCTCGCGAAACGTCTGAAACGCGGCGGTGGCGATTTCATGTTCGATCGGAACCGAAAAAAGCGTGCGAAAGATCACATCCATGGCCATATGGCTGGTCTGGGATTCAATTTCGACCGGGCGATTGTCGGCCAGCGGCTGAAGGCGTTCGACACCAGCCACACCGCTATCCCACATGGCCGGAAAAATCGTGCG
>JAADIC010000196.1 GCA_013151535.1 Alphaproteobacteria bacterium
ACCTATTCCGCACGTTTCTATGAAGGCCGCGCGGTTCAGGGCCTGATTGCCGGGCGCATGACCAAGACCAACAAGATCGGCTATATCGGTTCGTTCCCGATCCCTGAGGTTATCCGGGGCATCAACTCGGCCTATATCCAAGCCAAGAAAGTGAACCCTGACGTCGAATTTTCGGTGGTTTGGGCCTATACTTGGTTTGATCCGGCGAAAGAAGCTGATGCCGCCAAAGCGCTGATCGAAACCGGCAATGACGTGATCCTGCAGCACACCGATTCCACCGCACCGCAAGCGGCGGCTGAAAAGGCTGGCAACGTGATTACGTTTGGTCAGGCCTCCGATATGGCCGAATATGGCCCGCTGCCACGGGTTTCCTCGATCATTGACAACTGGGCCCCTTACTACATCGCCCGGGTTCAGGCGGTCATGGATGGCACCTGGACAAGCACCGACACATGGGATGGCATTGGTGCCGGCATGGTCGGTATTGGCGAGATTTCCAGCGCGGTTCCGGCCGATGTGAAAGCCGAAGCCGAAGCCCTGCGTGATGCGATTGCATCCGGTGCTTACAAGCCCTTCACCGGCCCGATCAACAAACAGGACGGCTCTGTCTGGTTGGCGGCTGGCGAAACTGCGGATGACGGCACTTTGGCTGGCATGGGCTTTTATGTGGAAGGTCTGACAGGCGACATTCCCAACTAAGCCTGTTTGACAAGACTTCGGAGAGGCCCGCATATTCGCGGGCCTTTTCTTTTGGAGCGGTCGCTTTGACAGGCGGCTGAAAATATGTTTTTCGCAGCATAACCCCTTTCGCCAATGGCGCAATTCCAGCCGCCTAAAGGCGTGGGTTTATGGATCCCTAATTGAGGATTCTAACCAACTAGCCCGCTAGCCCGCTAGCGGACCGGTCTGCCGACAGACCGATAAACCGGTTTATTGGTTCATTGTTGAAATAAAACGATAAAATCGAGATTGTGGCGGTTGTTTTTGGTTTGGCGTTCGTGGGCAGGGCGAAGTTTCGTCTGGTGATCCGGTCTGTTGGGTCTGCAAAGGCGTAGAGAAACCGCTCAATCTGATATGGCCATCCGCTTCAGGCTGTGCTGGTGATCTGTTGATGGCCGCCATTTTCCGCATATGCCTGCTCGCGGTAAAAATGCAGCTTTTCCATAACCGGAAAATCGTTGAAGGAAAACAGGCAGGCATCCTCGCTGGCCGACTCATTCGCATGTTCATGCCAGATCCATGGCGGCACGCAAAAGATATCCTTTTCCCGCCAGTCAAACCGCACCCCGCCGATCACCGAATGGCCCGCCCCCTTGGCCACATGATAGATCACATTGCCGGTATGGCGGTGCGCCTTGGTATGTTCACCCGGGCGCAACATCTGAATCTGTGCGCCCATGGTCGCCATCGGATGACCGCCGGTCAGCGGGTTGGTGAAACGCATGATGATGCCGTCAAACGGATCACCATCGCTCACCCGTGCATAATTCTGCAAGCCTTCATAGGTCTGGTCCCAACCGTATTTCATCAAGGGCGAATAATGCGCACCCCAGCTTTCCTTGGCGGGCAACAATCCCGGCGCGCCATAGGTGGCGGGACTGGCATCCATCGGTGTGTTGGAGTTCTGATAATCATCGGGATGCACCTCGTAAAAATTCGCCTCAAGCGCGTTGGTCAGCGGGATATCCAGACCATCCTGCCACATCGAAACCGCACCATCCTCGGCCACGCCATGCTCGTGCCACGCGCCGTTCGGGGTGATAACAAAATCCCGAGCCCCCAGCGACAGCCGATGGCCATCGACAACCGTATAGGCCCCGGCCCCTTCCATGATGAAGCGCAACGCACTGGCGGCGTGGTTGTGGGCTGGCGCGCTTTCACCGGGGCGCATCACCTGAATGCCGGAAAACAGCCAGCCACAGGCAGCGCTGACCTCGTGCCGTTTGGGATTGCGCAGATAGATCACGCGACGCCCCGCAGCCTCGGGCGAGACCAGATCGAGCGCCGCCAGAATATGCGGTCGCAGATCCTTGTGCCGCCAGATGATCGCATCGGATGCCGGTGTCGGATGCCACGGTTCAATGTCATTTGCCACAGTCCAGAGGGCGGCAGTGTCATGCTTGGCCAACTCCTCGTAATAGGCCTGCAACTCAGCGTTATCACGCACCCGCGCCCGGCCCAACTGATCGTCGCTTTGATCTTTCGTTGCCATCTCAGGACCAGACCTTTCTGAACGGTCGTGCCAATGCGCGTTCCACCAGTTCCAGCCGGTCCTGACCGTAGAACATGTCACCATCCACAAAGTAGGTGGGCGAACCAAAGACCGAACGCTTGACAGCTTCATCGGTATTCTTCTGCAACTCGGCAGCCACTTCGCTTGTGCCAGCCGCCGCCAATAAGGCCGCGCCGTCCAGCTCGGCCTTGGCACACATGGCCAGCAAATGTGCTTCATCCGCCAGATCGGCGTAATCGCACCAATGGCTCTGCATGAACGCCCCGGCCAGCGCATCCGCGCCGTGATCCCGATGGCTGGCGGCGATCAGCATGGAATTGGCCAGCACCGTGCCGTTGCGATGATTGGCGGGAATGCCGCCTTTGAAAGGAACCCCGCGATATTCGGCCCAGCGTTCAATCTCGCGGCCAAAATAATAGGCCCGATGGGCGGGTGAACGATCGGCAAAGCCGTTCGGATGGGCCGCGCCGACCACGGGGCCAAGTTCCATGGGGCGATGAAGCAGCGTCGCCCCCGCCTTGGCAACGATTTCCAACAGCCGTTTGTGGCCCAGACAGGCGAATGCGGATTGGGCGGAGTAGAAATATTCGATGGTCGGCATGTACTTGATCCTTGTTCGGGGCCTGTTGAAAGCGTGATGGATTTGTTTTGCGGGTTCAAGAGGGGATTGTTGCGCGATTTGAGGCTGAAAACATAAACTCAGGGTCAAAACCCTATTCCAGAAGATCAAAAACACGGTTTGATCCTCAGTCCAATTTCCGGCCGCTCGCAAGGTGGCTAGGTCAGGCTCATCGGAACCGGTGCATCTGCCGGGGCACGCTGACAAACCAAGTTTACACAAACCAAACCCAAGGAACTGACCCATGAAAACGATTACTTTGACCGCCGCGATCCTGTTCACTGCTGTTGCCGCAAACGCCCACGAGGCCCCTACCCCCGAGCAGCTTTCTGCCACCGCATTTGCGGCTCATAACGCCGAGACAGGCCCAGTGCATGAACTGACCCGCGAAGAAATGGCCAAGCGTATTCAAGACCTGATGGCGGCTGAAACCGCTGGCATGACAGATACGGCAACCCACGCTGCCAAGGCGCAGGCGATGGCTGAAAACATGATGGTGCACGGCACAGCCATGGCAGCCGACGCAATGGACACCGCGCGCGCAACAGCCGCGCAAGGGGGAATGGGCGGCGGCAAAGGCGGCAGCATGGGTGGAAATGGCGGCGGTATGGGTGGCATGGGCAACTAAGCCCGCAAATATATCCAAACCCGTGTGCATTTATTTTCTCCGGCCCTCCGCATCGCGGAGGGCCGATTTTCGTTCGTTCGGCTGGATTGCCGGGCAAGATCAGAACGACGGTAGGGTGTGTGCTCCGCACGCACCATTGTCGGGTTTGGCGGCGATGCGTGCAAAGCACACATCCTACGATTCTGAAGCCTAAATCATGCGCTACTTTTTCCGGTAGTTTCCTGAAAAGGAAACATCCAAGCCGTGAACAGGCATTTCGATGGCTTCTTCAACAACTTCTAATCCGTCATCAGATATATCAATCGCCAGCTTGTGATTTCCATCATTCCAAGTAATTCGATTTGAGTCCGCTAGTTCAACCACCTTAGATAATTCACCCATATTTGGTCCAAATTCACGAGTTAGGCCAAAAAACGCAACACCAGAAATATAGTATCGACTAACACTTTCTAGCCCCTCAGGTAGCAAGGTAATAACAATTTCAGCACTTTCAGTTGAACCTGAGGTTCTTACGTAGTGACCTGAAATCGGGTCAATATCACCAACCGCCATTTTCCCAAATGGTACGGGTTTACCAAGCGCAATTTGCACTTGCGTTAGCAACTCTCCTTTTAAGAACTTCACTTCCTTTTTGGTCAAATTTTTACTTTGGCTACTTTTGCTATCAAATGCATCGTGATGGTCAAAACAGAGAAATACTAAGTTCTCGAGTTTGGAATTTGAGCTGTCTTTATCTAGATGGGCGATTTGTCCCGGTTTGATACCAATGTCCCGATTTAGCCCAAAACAAATACAGCATCGGCGCCTAGACGCAATTAACACCGATTTTTCCACCTCGGTTGAAATACTCTTCCTAGCCATTCTAAAACCGCCCCTTCCTCATACTCTTCCCCCGCACAACCGTCGTGCCAGCCTTCCCAGCCGTACTCCTTCCCTTGCGCGAAACCGCATCCTCAACCGCTGCATCCACCGCCGATTGGCGCGCCAGCGGGTCGTCCGCAATCGCCAGTTCCACCGCCTCCAGCCGTTTAACCTCGTCCCTGATCCGCGCTGCTTCTTCAAATTCAAGGTTCTCGGCGGCCTTCAGCATGTCCTTGCGCAGCCCTTCCAGATGGGCCGCCAGATTGGCGCCGACCAGTGGTTTGTTGACCTTCACCGTCACCCGCGATTGATCGGTGTCGCCTTGGTAGAGGCCGCTCAGAACGTCCTCGACATTCTTCTGAACCGTGGCCGGTGTGATCCCGTGCAGTTCGTTATAAGCCGCCTGTTTTTCCCGCCGCCGGTCGGTTTCGCCAATGGCGCGTTCCATCGAACCGGTGATGCGATCCGCATACATAATCACCCGCCCGTCGACATTTCGCGCGGCGCGGCCCGTGGTTTGGATCAGCGAGGTTTCAGAGCGCAAAAAACCCTCCTTATCCGCATCCAGAATGGCCACCAGCCCGCATTCCGGGATGTCCAAGCCTTCGCGCAACAGGTTGATGCCGATCAGCACGTCAAACGCGCCGAGGCGCAGATCGCGCAGGATTTCGATGCGTTCCAGCGTGTCGATATCGCTGTGCATATAGCGCACGCGGATGCCCTGTTCGTGCATGTATTCGGTCAGATCTTCGGCCATGCGTTTGGTCAGGGTGGTGACAAGAGTTCGCAGGTTCTTGGCGGCGACAATACGCACCTCATCCAGCAGATCATCGACCTGCATATCGACGGGGCGGATTTCGATCATCGGGTCCAGCAGACCTGTCGGGCGGATCACCTGTTCGGCGAACACACCGCCGGATTGCTCCAGCTCCCATTTCTGCGGGGTGGCTGATACGAATACCGATTGCGGGCGCATGGCGTCCCATTCCTCGAACTTCAGGGGGCGGTTATCCATGCAGGACGGCAGGCGAAAGCCGTGTTCGGCCAGGGTGAATTTGCGCCGGAAATCGCCTTTATACATGCCGCCGATCTGCGGCACAGAGACGTGGCTTTCATCGGCGAAAACGATGGCGTTGTCAGGGATGTATTCAAACAGGGTTGGCGGTGGCTCACCGGGGGCGCGGCCCGTCAGATAGCGCGAATAGTTTTCGATACCGCTGCAAAATCCGGCGGCTTCCAGCATTTCCAGGTCAAACCGTGTGCGTTGTTCAAGGCGCTGGGCTTCAAGCAGTTTGCCGTCAGCCTCGAACTGCTTGAGGCGCAGCTCCAGCTCTTTCTTGATCTCTTTGATCGCCTGATTAAGTGTTGGTTTTGGCGTCACATAATGCGAGTTGGCGTAAACCCGCACCTTTTCCAGCTCGCCGGTTTTAGCCCCCGTTAGGGTGTCAAATTCGGTGATCGCCTCAAGCTCGTTGCCAAAGAATGACAAGCGCCAGCCGCGATCATCAAGGTGGGCGGGCCATATTTCAAGGCTGTCGCCACGCACGCGAAAGCTGCCGCGCGCGAAGGCATTATCATTGCGTTTATATTGCTGGGCGACCAGATCCTGCATCATCACCCGCTGGTCGTATTCCTTGCCGACCTCGATATCGACAGTCATCGCACCATAAGTTTCCACGCTACCGATGCCGTAAATGCACGACACAGAGGCGACGATAATCACGTCGTCACGCTCCAGCAGGGCGCGGGTGGCTGAGTGGCGCATGCGGTCGATCTGCTCGTTAATCTGGCTTTCTTTTTCGATATAGGTGTCGGAGCGGGCGACATAAGCCTCGGGCTGATAATAGTCGTAAAAGCTCACGAAATACTCAACCGCGTTCTCGGGAAAGAACGATTTCATTTCGCCGTAGAGCTGGGCCGCAAGGGTTTTGTTGGGGGCAAGGATGATGGCGGGGCGCTGGGTTTCTTCGATCACTTTGGCCATGGTGAAGGTTTTGCCAGTACCGGTCGCGCCCAGCAGAACCTGATTTTGTTCACCCTCGGCGATGCCTTCGACAAGGTCCTTGATTGCCGTTGGCTGATCGCCCGCCGCGGTGAACGGCGTGTGCATCACAAACCGCTTGCCACCCTCCAGCTTGGCGCGGGGCGGTTGTGGTTTCTGGGCGATTGTGACTGTATTCATCGGTGATTCCCCTTGCCGTGACATTAGAATGGTCACTTTTTGTTCTTATGCAAGGGGTGGTGGTTAACGGAGGGTGAAATGACCGAAAAAGCGGATATTGAGCAGTTTCAGGCACTGTTGCGCGCACGCCATTCCTGCCGTGGGTTTTTGCCCAAGGCGGTGCCGGATCAGGTAATTAAGGACATCGTTAAAACTGCGCAGCTTGTGCCGTCCTGGTGCAATGCCCAGCCATGGCAGGTGATCGTGACGCGTGGGGCCGAGACCGAGGCGTTTCGCGGTGTGATGAAACAAGCGATGGAGACGGCCTCGCTCAACCCCGATATCCCGTTTCCGCAGCATTATGAGGGGGTCTATCGCGACCGGCGCAGCGCCTGTGGCTGGCAGCTTTACGAGGCGACGGGTGTGGCCAAAGGTGACCGCGAGGCATCAGCCCGGCAAATGGCGCGAAATTTTGATCTGTTTGGTGCGCCGCATGTGGCGATTATCACGACCGAAGCGAAACTGGGCAGTTACGGCGTGCTGGATTGCGGCGCATTTGTGAGCGCATTCATGCTGGCGGCGGCGGCATCCGGCGTGGCCAGCATCGCGCAGGCGGCGATTGCGGGGTATTCTGATGAGGTTCGGGCGCATTTCGGTATCCCCGAGGGGCGTCATATCCTCTGCGGAATTTCCTTCGGGTTTGAGGATGCGGCGCATCCGGCGAATGGTTTCAGGACAGTGCGGGCCAATTTGGATGAGGTTTTGGACTTGAGGTAGCATTATTGAGTATTTGGAGAACAATGAAAGTTTTAGCGGTTCTGGGCGATGAAATAGCCGATCACACCGGCGACAATCAGTCCAAGCACAACCGCGATGGTGATTTTGACTTTTGAATAGGGGCGTTCGCCCTGCACGGTTCCGGTGCGGCCGTTAACCACGAAGCGATAGGTTTTGCCACGGTATTTATAGGCGGCAAGCCAGACCGGCAGCAGGATATGTTTGAAGGTCACGTCGCTGATTGCAGTGTTGATCCGGTCGATCTGTTGGCGATCACCACCGATGTCAAAGCGCACGTCGCGCTCGATCATCCGGTCCATGGTTTTGCGGGCCTCGCGGTAACCATCTTCCAGCGGGATCGTATAGCCCTCGGCCTGAAATCCGGCCAGATATTCCGGCGCATAAGGCTCCAAAGCGGCCAGATCCCATGGGGCCAGACCGTCGGTATTGGCCTTGGGCAGGCTGGTTGAGCCCAGCACGAGAATGTCGTCAAAGAACCGCGCCACGCGGCCAGAAGCGTTGCGCCAGCGGATTTTCTGCACCTGCTGTTGCCGGGTGACCATTTTGCCGTCAACCTTAACCCGCACGGAGCGGGATTCGTAATAGATCGTGCCGCGCTGGCCCTTATAGCTGCTTTTGGTGTCAGCATCATAGGTCCAGAACGGTACATAGATGCCCTGCATGGTGCGGCCCTTGCGGGCGTATTCCTGCAAGCCATTGGGCGCAAACCACAGCTTGCCCAGCCATTTGGTCATGGCCCCGCGCGCCTCACGCTCGGATTTGGCAAAGGGCAGTACCGCGGCGGGTTTTATCAGCCGGTGGGTGCCGGTGCCCAGCACGATGGGGCTGGCGCAGAACGGGCATTCGGTGGATTGCAGTTCTTCGGCAAACTCGATCTCTGCGCCGCAGTTTTCGCATTTGGTGAAGCGGGTTTCTTCAGCCTCGGCGCTGTTGTCGCTGGCTTTCAGGGCGGCATCAAAATCGCGCTCCAGAATGGGGGCAGCACTTGCGGTATTGCCAAGGTCTTTGGTGGCCCCGC
>JAADIC010000268.1 GCA_013151535.1 Alphaproteobacteria bacterium
GATGCTGTTCGCCCCTTTGGCGGGATACATGGCCATGCCCGCACTGGCGGCCTTGCTGATCCTGATCGCCTGGAACATGAGTGAGCCGCAGTGCTGGAAGGCGCATTTATCCGCGCCACTTCCAGATCGCTTATTGCTGCTCAGCACTCTCATTCTGACGGTTCTTGTTGATCTAACCGTCGCAATCGGCGTTGGCGTGGCCATCGGACTGGCCTTGCGGTTGCGCAAACGCAAGCCACCGAAAGTGGGTGATCTGGACGATTGGACAACCCCTTCGCGCTGATCGGGAGAAAGCGGGCTCAGCCCCATACATTTTTCGCTTCCAATCACTATGATTCTCAACTATAGCCCGCCGCATATGCGCGTGAGGCCCGCTTTGGCTGGATCGACCGGATCTTGAAATCCGGGCGGGGATTTGTGCGCCGAAATTGTAACAACCCCGGAAAGGGATCCGCTCATGGCCAATTCGCCACAATCCAAAAAACGCGCACGCCAGTTGCTGCGCCGCACGCTTGTCAACAAAAACCGCCGCACACGCATCCGCACATATCTGCGCAAAGTAGAAGAAGCGATTGCCAGTGGCGATCAGGTTGCGGCGGCGGCGGCGCTGAAAGCGGCCCAGCCGGAAATCATGCGTGGCGTGAGCAAGGGTATTTTTCACAAGAACACCGCCAGCCGGAAAGTTTCGCGGCTTTCGGCGCGGGTCAAGGCGCTTAACACTTAAGCTCAGCGATTCTAGAATCATCCGAAAAGGGCGTGGCCAAAACTGGTCGCGCCCTTTTTCGTGGCCGCAGCCGCGCCAGTTCCGGGCTGAACCCGGTCCGGCCTATGGGGTGAACACCTCTCAGACCATAGATTTAGGGGTGCGCCAACCTGCCCCAGATTCGCTGTCAGGGAATGTTTCTGTCAAGCGTGAAGATAAGTTGAAATGGCGCAAATTCCCCTGCTAGTTTAGCCGAGTGATTACAAATACGTCTGGGGGGACAGTGATGATCACGGATGATGATAGAGATATCACCGAGGTGCTGCCGCACGAAGCCTGGGAAGAACTGAAGCAAGCAAACACCGTTTTGGTTGACGTTCGCACCAAGGCTGAATGGTCCTTTGTCGGGATACCCGACCTTGATGCGCTCAATCAGGAGCTGATTAAGGTCGAATGGCTGGCCTTCCCGGAAATGTCCGTGAATCCCGAGTTCACAGGCGAATTGTTTTCATCCTTTGGAGATCGTTTCCCGGAAAAGATCTTCTTTATCTGCCGTTCAGGTGTGCGTTCACAGGACGCGGCGGATTATGTGACCGATGTTTTGCGGGAGATCGGTCGCGAAACCCTTTGCATCAACGTGGCAGAGGGATTTGAGGGGGACCTTGATGATGACAAGCATCGGGGAACCAAAAATGGCTGGAAAAATCGCGGGATGGCATGGCGCCAATCCTGAACAATAAAAACGGAACGGATGACGATGACGAAAGACACCTGGGGGCGTGTGCAGAATGACCTTAAAGCGACAATTGGGAAAGATGCCTATAAAAACTGGATAGATCCGCTTGAACTGGTCGAAAAATCGGGCAACGTGATCCGCTTTGCCGTGCCGACAAATTTTTTCGGTGACTGGGTGTCGCGCAATTACGGTGACCGTATTTTGCAAGGTTTTCTGGATGATGGCCTGCCGGTGGAGCGTCTGGATTTTTCCGTGTCCCGAGGCGCTGTCACGCCGGTTAAGCCGAACGGTTCGTCACCGGTAAAATCTGCTGCCCGGCCTGTTATCAAAACCGCCAAACCCGAAGCTGATCTGCCCGGCTCGCCGCTCGACAAGCGCTTTACCTTTGATAAATTTGTGGTCGGCAAACCGAACGAACTGGCCCACGCCGCCGCGCGCCGTGTGTCCGAAGGTGGCCCGGTTACCTTCAACCCGCTGTTTCTGTATGGCGGTGTTGGTTTGGGCAAAACCCACCTGATGCACGCCATTGCCTGGGAAATCCAGAACCGCCAGCCCGAGGCCAAGGTTCTGTATCTTTCGGCTGAACAATTCATGTACCGTTTTGTGCAATCCCTGCGCTTCAAGGATATGCACGGCTTTAAGGAAATGTTCCGTTCGGTCGATGTGCTGATGGTTGATGACGTGCAATTCATCGCCGGTAAGGAAAGCACGCAGGACGAGTTTTTCCATACTTTCAACGCGTTGGTCGATCAGAGCAAACAGATCGTTATTTCCGCAGATCGTGCGCCGGGTGAAATTAGTGGGCTGGAAGAACGCATAAAATCCCGCCTGCAATCCGGTCTGGTGGTTGATCTGCATCCCACCGATTACGAATTGCGCCTTGGCATCCTGCAATCCAAGCAGGCGGCCCAGGCGCAGTTTTACCCCGGGGTCGAGCTGGCCAATGGCGTGCTTGAATTCCTTGCGCACCGCATTTCAACCAATGTGCGGGTGCTGGAAGGCGCGTTGACACGGCTGTTCGCCTTTGCCTCGCTTGTCGGGCGTGAGGTAACTTTGGATGTGGCGCAGGAATGTCTGGCCGATATTCTGCGTGCCTCGGATCGCAAAGTCACGATTGACGAGATTATTCGCAAAGTCGCCGATCACTACAATCTGCGCCTGTCCGACATGCTGTCACCACGGCGCGCGCGCTCTGTGGCACGACCGCGTCAGGTGGCGATGTTTCTGTCTAAAATGCTGACCTCCAAATCCCTGCCGGAAATCGGGCGGCGGTTTGGCGGGCGCGACCACACCACCGTGATCCACGCCGTGCGCAAGATCGAGGAACTGAAAGCGATTGACAACCAGATCGCCGAAGACGTCGAACTGCTGCGCCGGATGCTTGAGGCGTAAGCGCAGTATTGTGGTTATTTGACCCGCAAGGCCGGTGATCTGGCTTGCGGGCTTGACCGCGTCCACAATCCCGTAAACAAAGAGAAAACGATTGATTTCGGGGGGATATCGGCTAGTCTGCCCTCCCCGACGCGGTGAGGAGCAAGGTGATGAAAGTCAGTATCGAGCGGAGCGCGCTTTTGAAAGCGATGTCACAGGCTCAATCCGTGGTCGAGCGGCGCAACACGATCCCGATCCTCGCAAATGTGCTGATCGAGGCTGAAGGCAACGCCGTCAGTTTTCGTGCGACCGATCTGGATATCGAAGTTGTCGATAAGGCTTTGGCCGTGGTTGAACGGGCTGGCGCGTCGACCGTTGGCGCCCATACTTTGCATGAAATCGTGCGCAAATTACCTGATGGCGCGATGGTTGAGCTGATGGATGATGGCGCCTCCGGGCGATTGGAAATCCGCGCCGGGCGCTCGAATTTCTCGCTGGCGACCCTGCCGAAAGAGGATTTTCCGGTGATGGCGTCCTCGGAGTATAGCTGCAACTTTACCGCCCCTGCACCGGTGCTGCGCCGCCTTTTCGACAAGTCGAAATTCGCGATTTCCACTGAAGAAACAAGGTACTACCTGAACGGCGTCTATATGCACGCCTCCGAAGGTGTGGGCGGCAAGGTGCTGCGCTGCGTCGCCACCGATGGCCACCGTCTGGCGCGTATTGATGCGCCTTTGCCCGAAGGTGCAGCCGATATGCCGGGTGTGATCGTGCCGCGTAAAACCGTGGGTGAATTGCGCAAACTGCTGGATGATGATGACATGCAGATCGCGGTGTCGGTGTCGGAAACAAAAATCCGTTTTGCCACACCTGAAATCATGCTGACCTCCAAGGTCATCGACGGAACCTTCCCCGATTACACCCGCGTCATCCCCACCGGCAACACCCGCCGTCTGGAGGTTGATGCCGCCGAGTTTGCCCAAGCAGTTGATCGTGTTTCAACCGTCTCCAGCGAGCGTTCGCGTGCGGTCAAACTGTCGCTGGATCAGGATCGCCTGATCCTTTCGGTCAACGCGCCTGATAGTGGCGCGGCGGACGAAGAACTGGCCGTGGCCTATAATGACGAGCGTTTGGATATCGGGTTCAACGCTAAATACCTGCTGGAAATCGCCAGCCAGGTTGACCGTGAAAACGCTGTTTTCATGTTTAATTCATCTGGTGATCCGACCCTGATGCGCGAAGGCAATGACGAAAGCGCGGTTTATGTCGTAATGCCGATGCGGGTGTAACCCATTGACAGGGCTTGCAATTACTGGCCTGACCCTCTCGCATTTCCGCTCTCATAAATCCACAAAGCTGGAACCTGCGCCTGCGCCGATCGTGCTGTTTGGTGCAAACGGGGCGGGCAAAACCAACGTGCTTGAGGCGGTGTCGCTGCTGTCGCCGGGGCGCGGTTTGCGGCGTGGGCGCATCGAGGATATGGCGCGAACCCCAGAAAATATCGGCTGGAAAATTAGCGCTGAGTTGCACAGCCTTGGCCACAGCCACGAGATTGAAACAAGGTTAGAAACCGGCGGCGCGAGGCAGGTCAGGATTGACGGTAAAGCTGCGCCGCAAGTGGCGCTGGGCCGTCTGGCGCGCATGGTCTGGCTGGTGCCGTCGATGGATCGGTTGTGGCTGGAGGGTGCGGATGGCCGCCGCCGGTTTCTGGATCGTTTGACCATGAGTTTTGAGCCAAGCCACGCAGACGTGGTGCTGGCCTATGAAAAAGCCATGCGCGAGCGTAACCGCCTGCTGAAGGATCAGGTGCGCGACGACAGTTGGTATCACGCGCTTGAAGCCAAGATGGCGCAAAGCGGCGCGCAAATCCACGCCAACCGGCAAGAGGCGCTGATGCTGCTGGCAGGCGCACAGGAAGCCGCACAAACCGCGTTTCCCAAGGCCGATCTGGCACTTCTAAACCCTGAAGGCAGCATTGACACGCCCAAGGATGAAGACGCATTGGCCCAGGCTTTCGCCATCAGCCGCACCCGCGACATGGCCGCCGGTCGCACCCTGATCGGCCCCCATCGGGCGGATATGCAGGCGATCTATTCGGCCAAAAGAATACCGGCCAGGGATTGCTCGACTGGCGAGCAAAAGGCCCTGCTGATATCCCTGATCCTCGCCAATGCCCGCGCCTTGGCGGATGCGTTTGGCGCCCCACCGATCATCCTGCTGGACGAGGTTGCCGCCCATCTGGATGCCACCCGTCGCGCCGCCCTTTATGACGAGATTTGCGGGCTAAAGGCCCAAGCCTGGATGACCGGCACCGAGGCCTCGCTGTTCACGGCCCTTGCCGACAGGGCGACTTTCCTAGAGGTTGTGGACAGTGAAGGTGTTTCAGAAATCATGGAAAGTGCATAAAGATGAAGGTTTTTCAGATAGTTGCCTGCGTGTTATTGGGCACAGCCCCGCTTGCTGCCGGGGAACTGAACAATCAGATCACCAGCCAGTCGCGTTACTACGGTGTCGGCTGGCAAAGCGACGGCAACCATTGGTCGATCGAGGCAATCATAGACAAAACCGGCGGGAAGGTCGCCTATCCGTCCCTTGAATGTACCGGCGAATGGATCCTGACCGGCCAAAGCGAAGTTATCCTGCGCTATCGCGAAACCATTACCGATGGTATTGCCGATTGCGCGTCGCGCGGAGAGATTGAGCTTGAGCAGTTCTCGGATGGTCGCCTGCTTTACACCTGGAAAGAGACCCCGGAAACCACGGATGCGCGGGCCATTTTGCTGCCCGTATCAGGGCCGCGTCAGACCTATATGGAGCTGCTCAAGCTGACGTTGAACAACGTCGAATACGACTATCTCTGGCCCGAATTCATGCAATAGCGCGCCGCGTTTTATCGCGCGCCCGACGACCACAAAATATTGTGCCAAACCCGTGACAATCCCGCCCGAAACCCGTATATATAGGGGGTAAAAACCCGGGCAGGACCAATGGCTGACAAGATACAAAATATTGAAGAGTATGGCGCTGATTCCATCAAGGTTCTCAAGGGGTTGGAGGCTGTGCGCAAGCGCCCCGGTATGTATATCGGCGACACTGACGATGGCTCGGGCCTGCACCACATGGTTTACGAGGTGGTGGATAACGGCATTGACGAGGCTTTGGCCGGTCATTGTGACACGGTGACAGTGATTATCCACGCCGACAGCTCGATTTCCGTCAGTGACAACGGGCGCGGCATTCCTGTGGGCATCCACGAGGAAGAGGGCGTTTCTGCGGCTGAAGTTATCATGACCCAGCTTCACGCGGGCGGTAAATTCGATAGCAATTCCTATAAGGTTTCCGGTGGCTTGCACGGGGTTGGTGTGTCGGTTGTCAACGCCCTGTCCGAATGGCTGGAGTTGCGCATCTGGCGTGACGGTAAGGAACATGTGGCGCGGTTTGAGCATGGCGAAACCGTTGAACACTTGAAGGTTGTGGGTGATGCCAATGGCCGCAAAGGTACCGAGGTGCGGTTTCTGGCCTCGCTTGATACGTTTTCCGATCTGGAATACAGCTTCAAAACGCTGGAGCACCGTCTGCGTGAACTGGCGTTTCTGAATTCCGGTGTGCGCATAAAAATCACCGATCTGCGCCCGGCTGAAAAGCTGGAAAGTGAAATGATGTATGACGGTGGCGTCAAGGAATTTGTGCGCCATCTGGACCGCTCCAAAATCGCGATGCTGGACGAACCTATTTTCATCACCGGCACCCGCGATGATATCGAGGTCGAGGTCGCCATGTGGTGGAACGACAGCTATCACGAAAACGTCCTGCCGTTCACCAACAACATTCCTCAACGCGACGGCGGTGCGCATCTGGCGGGGTTTCGTGGCGCGTTGACGCGCACGATCAATTCCTATGCGGCCTCCTCGGGCATCGCCAAACGGGAAAAGGTTAATTTTACCGGCGATGACGCGCGTGAGGGGCTGACCTGTGTGTTGTCGATCAAGGTGCCTGATCCGAAATTCTCCAGCCAGACCAAGGACAAGCTGGTTTCCTCCGAAGTGCGGCCAGCGGTTGAAGGGCTGGTTAACGAAAAGCTGTCGGAATGGTTTGAGGAGCATCCGACCGAGGCCAAAATCATCGTCGGCAAGATTGTCGAGGCGGCGGTGGCGCGTGAGGCGGCGCGTAAAGCGCGCGATCTGACCCGGCGCAAAACCGCGATGGATATTGCCAGCCTGCCCGGGAAACTGGCGGATTGTCAGGAGAAAGATCCGGCCCTGTCGGAAATCTTTATCGTGGAAGGGGACAGCGCTGGCGGCTCGGCCAAGCAAGGCCGCTCGCGCCGCGACCAGGCGGTGCTGCCGCTGCGCGGGAAAATCCTGAATGTGGAGCGGGCGCGGTTTGACCGGATGTTGTCGAGCGAGACCATCGGCACCCTGATTACAGCGCTGGGAACCGGCATCGGGCGGGATGAATTCAACATCGCGAAACTGCGCTATCACAAGGTCATCATCATGACCGATGCCGATGTGGACGGTGCCCATATCCGCACGCTGTTGCTGACCTTTTTCTTTCGTCAAATGCCGGAATTGATCGAAGGTGGCTATCTTTATATTGCTGAACCACCCCTGTTCAAAGCCTCGCGCGGGCGCTCAGAAGTCTATCTGAAAGACCAGCAGGCACTGGAAGATTACCTTATAGAACAAGGGCTTGAGGGGGCTATTCTGCGGCTGACCAATGGTGAGGAAATCGCTGGTGCGGACCTTGCGCGGGTGATTGATGGGACGCGGCAGTTCCGTCGTGTGCTGGATGGGTTTCCGACCCATTATCCGCGCCATATCGTTGAACAGGCGGCCCTTGCCGGGGCATTTGATACCGGGCGGGTGGATGATGATTTGCAGAAAGTTGCCGATCAGGTTGCGGCGCGGCTGGATCAGGTTGCGGTGGAATATGAACAGGGCTGGACTGGGCGGATCACCCAGGATCATGGTATCCGCCTTAGTCGCGTTCTGCGCGGGGTCGAAGAAATTCGCAAACTTGACGGCGCGGTTCTGCGCTCGGGCGAGGCGCGCCGCTTGTCGCAGGTGTCGATGGATACGCGCGAAGTGTTTGAAAAACCTTCGGAATTTATCCGCAAGGAAAAGGCGCGGACAATTCACGGGCCGATGGATTTGCTGAATACGATCCTGTCGGAGGGTGAAAAAGGCCAGTCGTTGCAGCGCTATAAGGGCCTCGGTGAAATGAACCCGGAGCAGTTGTGGGAAACCACGCTCGACCCCGAAGCGCGCACCCTTTTGCAAGTCAAGATCGAGGATATGGCCGAGGCGGATAATCTGTTTACCAAACTGATGGGCGATGTGGTCGAACCACGGCGCGAGTTCATTCAGGAAAATGCGCTGAGTGTCGAGAATCTGGATTTTTAGCGGCTAGCGCGATGCACAAGGCGTACACAATCCGTACACAACCTGTACATACGATTATGCGTCAGTGTAGTGTCGGAGCCTCCGGCGGGAGTATTGTCTGGAACAATGAAAGATTAACGGCGGATAAACCTGTCTAACAAGTCGACAATGACGGGGGCCAGCAGCGGGGTGATGACGTGGCCCATGCCGTCGATGATCTCAAGCTTTGCATTCGGGATCAAAGCGGCGATTTTGCGGCCTGCGTCGGGCGGGATCAGGGTATCAACCGCGCCGTGGATGACGAGGCAGGGCAGGTCGACGGTTTTCAGCATTTCACGCCGATCGGCTGAGGCCATGGTGGCCAGAGTCTGGCGATTGACGCCTGTGGCATCGGCACCGCGATCCCA
>JAADIC010000212.1 GCA_013151535.1 Alphaproteobacteria bacterium
CCAATTACTGGATGGGGCCGGATATTACCGTGGCCACCGCCTCCAAAGGGCGGGTCAGGGCGTTTGGCCGGGTCTGGGATTTTGACGGGCGCAGTGCCGAGATTTGCCAGATCGACTGGCATGGGCCGAAATAGGGAGAGAGAGATGAGCTTTAACGCATTGATCGTCGATAAAGACGAGGACGGTAAAACCCACGCGGCGGTGAAAACCATCAGCCAGTCGGACATGCCGCAATCCGAGGTTACGGTGGCGGTCGATTATTCGACGGTGAACTACAAAGACGGGCTGTGCATTGGCCCTGGGGGCGGTCTGGTGCGCAGTTACCCGCATATTCCGGGGATTGATTTTGCCGGAACGGTGAAAGCGTCAAGCGATGATCGCTATAAGGCGGGCGACAAAGTGGTGCTGACCGGCTGGCGCGTGGGCGAGGCCCATTGGGGCGGCTATGCGGGCGAGGCCAACGTGCGCGCCGACTGGCTGGTGCCACTGCCGGATGGCTTGACGACGCGACAGGCGATGGCTGTGGGCACGGCAGGGTTCACAGCGATGCTGGCGGTGATGGCGTTGGAAGATCACGGGCTGACGCCGGATCACGGGCCGGTTCTGGTGACCGGGGCGGCGGGGGGTGTTGGCTCGGTCGCGACGGCGATTCTGGCAAATCTTGGATACGAGGTGGCGGCGGTCACCGGGCGGGCCGAGGCGGCGGAGTATCTGCGCGGTCTGGGCGCAAGCACGATTGTGGCGCGTGGCGACCTTAACGAGACCGTAAAACGGCCGCTTGAGGCAGAAAACTGGGCCGGTTGTGTTGATGCGGTTGGCGGTGCGATGCTGGCGCGCCTGCTGGGGCAGATGAAATACGGTGCCTCGGTTGCCGCCGTCGGGCTGGCTGGCGGGGTTGGTTTGCCCGCAACGGTCATTCCGTTTCTGCTGCGCGGCGTGAACCTGCTGGGCATTGATTCAGTGATGCAGCCTTACAATAATCGCTTGCGGGCGTGGGGGCGGATTGCACGCGATTTGCCCATGGACAAGCTCGAGGCGATGATCGTGCCCGCCACGCTGGCGGATTTGCCGGAGCTTGGCAGGGATATTCTGAAAGGGCAGGTCCGGGGCCGGGTTGTTGTGGATGTGAATGGCTAAAGCGCAATCCGAAAAGTGGAAACCGGTTTTCGGATCAAATTGCGCGTAAGTTAAAGAATGCCTGCGGCGCGAGTATTTGGAGAACAATGAAAGGGCAGGGATGCTTGATATCGACTATGTGCGTGGCCAGTTTCCGGCGTTTGAGGAGCCTAGCCTGAAGGGGCAGGCGTTTTTTGAGAATGCGGGGGGGTCTTATACCTGCAAGCCGGTTTTGGATCGTTTGTTTCGGTTCTATCACAGCCGCAAGGTGCAGCCTTATGCGCCTTATGAGGCGTCCATGCTGGGCGGGGCCGAGATGGACGAGGCGCGGGTGCGGTTGGCGGCTTATTTGGGGGTTGAGACTGACGAACTGTCATTCGGGCCGTCCACCACGCAAAACACCTACGTTCTGGCGCAGGCCTTTCGGCAAATGCTGGGGGCAGGGGATGCGATCATCGTCAGCAATCAGGATCACGAGGCCAATACCGGCCCTTGGCGGCGGTTGGCTGATAGTGGCATAGAGGTGCGGGAATGGCGGGTTGATCCCGATACCGGGCATCTGGATTTGGCCGATCTGGCGAACTTGCTGGATGACAAGGTCAGGCTGGTCTGTTTTCCGCATTGCTCCAACGTGGTGGCCGAGATCAATCCGGTGGCCGAGATTTGCGCGCTTGTGCGCGGGGCAGGGGCGGTGAGTTGCGTTGACGGCGTATCCTACGCCCCGCACGGCCTGCCGGATGTGGCGGCTTTGGGGGCGGATATTTACCTGTTTTCCGCCTATAAAACCTATGGCCCGCATCAGGGGATCATGGCGATAAGGCGCGAACTGGGCATGCGCCTGCCCAATCAGGGGCATTATTTCAACGAGGCCACGCTTTTCCAGCGGTTCACGCCCGCCGGGCCGGACCACGCGCAAATCGCGGCTTGTGCCGGGATGGTTGATTATTTCGACGGGCTTTGCACCCACCACGGCTGTGAGGCGGCCACACCTCAGGCGCGCGGCGCGTTTGTTCAAAAGTTGCTGCGCGCGCACGAAACGCGGCTGTTGCAGCCCTTGCTGGATTATGTCTCCAGCCGCAACTCCATGCGGCTGATTGGCCCGAGGCAAGCCGAATTGCGCGCCCCGACCGTGGCGATTGCGCTGGCGGAAAAGGGCGAGGTTGTGGCGGCAAAGCTGGCCAGGCACGGCATCATGGCCGGGGGCGGCGATTTTTACGGTGTCCGGGTTATCAAAGCGCTGGGCGAAGACCCGGATCACGGCGTTTTGCGCCTGAGTTTCGTGCATTACACCACCGAAGGCGAGGTGGCGAAGCTGCTGAATGCGCTGGAGGAAGTGGTTTAGGGCCTGAGGACATAAATATTCAGCAAACGGAATGATTTTGAAAATTGCGAGAATCAGTCTATCCTTGATCTGCCTGAAAAATGGAGGTTGGGGAATGACCGTTTTTACAAGCACCAGAGGCCAGCGCAAACTGCCGCGCTACTTTGCGGCTGTCTTTGCCATTGCCAAGCAACTGAACAAGGGCCGGATTGATTTCCGTCTGCCGGATGGGCGGGTTTTTCGCGCGCAGGGGGATAGTCCCGGTCAGGCGGTTGAACTTGTGGTGCATAATCCCGATTGCTTTGCGCGCCTGATCCGCGAGGGTGATCTGGGGTTCTCGGATGCTTACCTTGAAGGCTGGTGGTCGACCTCGGATTTGCAAATGTTCATGGATGTGCTGCTGGACGGCAATGAGGAGGTGTTTGACGGCTTTCCCGGCATGGGGCTGGTGCGGTTTTACGAGCGCATGCGCCACTGGATGAACCGCAATTCCCGCGCGCAGGCGAAAAAGAATATCTCGTATCATTATGATCTTGGTAACAATTTCTATGCCAAATGGCTGGATGAAACCATGACCTATTCCTCGGCCCTGTTTGAAACCGGTCAGGAAGACATGTCCAAGGCGCAGACCGCGAAATATGCCTCCTTGGTCGATCAGATGGGGGTGAAACCGGGTGACCATGTGCTGGAAATCGGCTGTGGCTGGGGCGGGTTTGCGGAATATGCCGCTGGTGTGCGCGGCTTGCGGGTGACCGGGTTGACGATAAGTCAGGAACAGCATGATTTCGCGGTTGAGCGGATCAAAAAGGCCGGATTGTCGGATAAGGTTGAAATTGTCATGCGCGATTATCGCGACGAGAAAGGGGTTTATGACGGTATCGCCTCGATCGAAATGTTCGAGGCGGTGGGTGAAAAGTTCTGGCCGGCCTATTTTGAAACCGTGCGCGAGCGTCTGAAACCCGGCGCGCGGGCGACGCTGCAAATCATTACCATCTCCGAAAAGCGGTTCGAGGTTTATCGCAAAGGCGTTGATTTCATTCAAAAACACATCTTTCCCGGCGGAATGCTGCCCAGCCGCACCGCGCTGAAGGAACAGATTGCCAAGGCCGGGTTGAAACCGGTACGATCAATCGAATTTGGCGAAAGTTACTCGCAAACCCTACGCCGTTGGTCCGAGCGGTTCAACGCAAAATGGGACGACATAGCCGCCATGGGATTTGATGAAAGGTTTCGCCGAATGTGGAATTATTACCTGGCCTCCTGCGCCGCTGCCTTTAAGTCGGGCAATTGCGATGTGACGCAAGTGACCATGTCGCGGCCCGATTAGAGCCTGACATGCGGCTGACCTTGACCAGCGGGCGGTTGGTAGCGGCGATTTCTTTTGCGATCACCGGCTATCTGACGGCGCTTGCCTATATTCCGACCTTGCCGGATTCCTATATCGTGACGTGGTTTCCCGAGGCCAGTGCGCTGCTTGGCGCACAGGTTGGCTGGATCGTCATGGGGCGCCATGTGGGCGGTGGCCTGCGCGAGGCCATGGGGCGCGGTGTCAGCACCGCAGTCTGGCTGTTATTCTGGGCTTTGGTCAGCTTTTCAATACACGAAATGCTGTCGCGCGCGCTTGACAAGCGCTATCGCCAGCCAATGGAGGCGGTGGGTGCTTTCCTTGAAATCGGCATCTACTTTTTCAAGCTGGCGCTGAGCGTCGAGGTGTTGGGAACCCTCGTGATCGGCGGTTTGATTTCCGCCGTTCTGGCCGAGCTTGCAAATCGCATCTGGCGATAGCTGTGCGCAAGCATTAAACCAGCATCATGCGCCAGTTATTCTTTTACGGAACCCTTCGTGACCCCGCCGTTTTGACGGTGGTTCTGGGGCGTCCGGCTGAACGGATTTCGATCCGGCCCGCGGTTTTACCGGATTTTGAGGTTTGCGCGGTCAAGGGCCGCGAGTTTCCGTTTGCCGCGCCGAAAAAGGGGGCCAGTGCCGAGGGTGTGCTGGTGTCGGGCCTCAGCGACAGCGACGTGGCGCGGCTTGAATTTTACGAGGGGGCCTATCTGTTTGATCTGGTTGCGGTGTCGGTTGAAATCGACGGCAAGGCCATAAAGGCCGAGCTTTTCGTGACCGATCACGCGGGCTGGCAGGCAGACGGGCCGTGGTCGCTCAAACGCTGGATCGCCTGGGATCAGGGCGTTTCCGCCATGGCGGCGGTTGAGGTGATGGATTATTTCGGCAAGCGCCCCACGCACGAGGTTTTTCCCCATTACCCGACATTGCGGATGCGCGCGCAATCGCGTCTGGCGGCGCAGAACGCGATGCGCCCCCCGGGGGATCTGCACGCGAACCTTCCCCGGCCCGATGTGAAAACGCTTGACCATCGCCGCCCCTATCTCGGATTTTTCGGGCTGGAAGAACGGCGGCTGAAGTTTCGCAAATTTGATGGTTCCATGAGCAGTGCGGTTCATCGCGCGGTGTTTCTGTCAGCCGATGCGGTGACGGTTCTGCCCTATGATCCGGTCAGCGACCACGTTCTGCTGATCGAGCAATTCCGTGTCGGCCCTTTGGGGCGGGGCGATCCATATCCCTGGTGTCTTGAGCCGATTGCAGGGCGGGTGGATGCCGGGGAAAGCTATGAGCAGGCGGCGCGGCGTGAGGCGCGCGAGGAATCCGGTCTAAGGCTCGATCACTTGGAAAAGATCGGCGATTATTATTCCTCGCCCGGGGCGCTGTCGGAGTTTCTGGTGTCTTTTATCGGGATTGCCCCGCTTGATCCGGCGCAGGCCGGTATCCACGGGCTGGACAGCGAGGCCGAAGATATTCGCACCCTGATTATACCGTTTGAGCGCCTGATGCAGGCGGTGGATGAAGGTGGGATCGACACCGGCCCGCTGCTGATTTCCGCCCTGTGGCTGGCACGCCACCGCGCACGGTTGCGTGCGGCGGGCGAATAATTCGCGGATTGCCCTTGAAACAGGGCCATCAGGGTGAATATCAGTTAGAGTGAAATCAACAGGGGGCGCGGGTATGGCGATTTATCGGGATCTGGAAGCGGCGATTGGGCATACGCCTTTGATAAAGCTGAAAAAAGCCAGCGAGATCACCGGCTGCGAGATCCTTGGCAAGGCGGAGTTTATGAATCCCGGCCAATCGGTCAAGGATCGCGCGGCGTTGTTTATCATCAAGGATGCGATTGCGCGCGGCGAATTGCACCCCGGCGGCACGATTGTCGAGGGTACGGCGGGCAATACCGGCATCGGCATCGGGCTGGTTGCGGCCTCCATGGGGTTTCGCACGGTGATTGTCATTCCCGAAACCCAGTCTCAGGAAAAGAAAGACATGATCCGCCTTGCCGGGGCTGAATTGGTAGAGGTTCCGGCAGCGCCCTACAAGAACCCCAACAATTATGTGCGCTATTCCGAGCGGCTGGCGCGGGCGCTGGCCAAGACTGAACCGAATGGCGCTGTATGGGCCAACCAGTTTGACAATGTGGCCAACCGTCAGGCCCATATCGACACCACCGCGCCGGAAATCTGGCAGCAGACTGGTGGCAAGGTTGACGGGTTCATCTGTTCGGTCGGCTCGGGCGGCACGCTGGCCGGTGTGGCGACGGGATTGCGCGCGGTAGCCAAGGACATCAAGATCGGGCTGGCTGATCCTTACGGGTCGGCCATGTATAATTATTACGCCAATGGTGTGTTGAAAAGCGAAGGTGGCTCGATCACTGAAGGTATTGGCCAGGGCCGCATCACCAAGAACCTTGAGGGGCTGGTCGTGGATATGCCCTATTCGATCCCCGATACGGAAAGCCTGCCGATGGTGTTTGATTTGCTCCAGACCGAGGGGCTGTGCGTCGGTGGTTCGAGCGGCGTGAACATTGCCGGTGCGATCCGCATGGCGCGCGATCTGGGCCCCGGTCACCGGATCGTCACCCTGCTGGCGGATTATGGCACGCGCTATCAATCCAAATTGTTCAACCCGGAATTCCTGCGCAGCAAGGATTTGCCGGTACCTGAATGGCTGGATGGGGCCGGCGCCGACTTGCCTGCGGTGTTTGAATAGTGGGCCAGTTCAGGATCCCTTTGCACCGCCTTTTGAGGCGCATTTCACTGCTGCTTTTGCTGGTGCTGGCACTTCCGGCACTGGCCCAGGACAACGCCGCCAAAGAGTTTGATTTCACCGCTTGGGAGGTTACGGCCAGCCGCGCCGAAGGCATCATCAAAGACGCCGCCGCCTCGTCGCCCGCGCTTGAGACATTACGGGCAACTCTGGCCGAATACCGCTCGCAGGCGCTTGCCCTGCAAGACGCCAATCAGGCGCGTATCGACACGTTGCAGGCCCAGATAGACGCCTTGGGGCCAGCCCCGGCGGATGGCGCGACCGAAGCTGATGAAGTCGCCAAACGCCGGGCCGAGCTGGCCGACCAGATGGCGCAGGCGCAAGCGCCGTCGCTGGCGGCGCAAGAGGCCTTTCAGCGCGCTGACGGCTTGATCGGCGAGGTCGATGCGATCATCCGCGAACGCCTTGCCGATCAGTTGTTCAGGCTTGGCACCTCGCCTTTGGATGTGACCAAATGGCCCGGCGCGATCGAGGCCATCAGCAGTTTTGCCGGTGACATTCGCGGTGAAGTTCAAGAAGGTCTGGCCTCCGAAAACCAGCGGGTGATGACCCGGCAAAGCCTGCCGATCAGCCTGTCGCTGTTTGTCATTGGCCTGTTGCTGCTGACCCGGGCGCGCCATTGGCTGTTGCGCGGATTTGGATTTCTGCCCGCGCTTAACCGGCATGGTGACAATGACGCCCGCGCTTTGCTGACCTCCATGACCCAGGTGGTGGTGCCGATGCTGGGCCTTTGGGCGCTGGATCGGGCTGCCGCTTCGACCGGGTTGGTGGGGCTACGCGGCAATGTTCTGGTGGCCGCTGTGCCGTGGATGGGCCTCAGCCTGTTTGGCGGGCTCTGGCTGGGGCGCACGCTGTTTACCACCACCGATAACACGCCGTTGTTCTTTGATCTTACGGACGAGGCCGCCGCTGCCGCAAAACGTATTTCGGCCTATCTTGGGGCTTTGCTGGCGTTGTTCATTCTGCTGGAACGCATCGCGTTGCAGGCGGATTTTCCTGCCAGCGCGCATATCGTGCTGTCCTTTCCGCTGGTGCTTGCAACCGGCTTTTTGCTTGTGCGCATGGGGCTGATACTGGCCCCCGCCAAACCCGACAGCAGCGCTGACAGCGATGAAAATCGGTTGCAAAACCGCATTTACCGGCTGTTGACGCGTGGCATGATCGTGCTGGGGGCGGCAGGGCCGGTTCTGGCCGCCATCGGCTATTTCACCGCCTCGACCTCGTTCGTGTTTCCGTCGGTGAAAACTCTGGCATTGTTTGGCGTGATGCTGGTGCTTTACCGTTTGCTGACGGATATTGCCGAGCGCTTGCTGACCTCCTCGCGCGAGTTGGCCCAAGCGAAAGAAGGCGAGCGGCCCCTGACGCTGGTGCCGGTGGCGCTGGCCTTTGGTCTGATCTTGGTGTCGCTGCCGGTTCTGGCGCTGATCTGGGGCGCGCGGGTGTCGGACCTGCAAGAGGTCTGGACCATGTTCAGCGAGGGTTTCACCATCGGCGGCGGCCGGATTTCGGCCACGGATTTCCTGACCTTCGCACTGGTGTTCGCTGTCGGTTATACCCTGACGCGCCTGTTGCAAAGCTCGCTCAGAACCACGGTTCTGCCGCGCACCAAGCTCGATACCGGCGGGCGCAACGCCATCCTGACCGGCACCGGTTATGTCGGCATATTGCTGGCGGCACTGGCGGCTGTGTCGTCTGCCGGGCTTGATCTGTCCAGCCTCGCCATCGTTGCTGGTGCCCTGTCGCTGGGCATTGGTTTTGGCCTGCAGGCGATTGTTTCAAACTTCGTGTCCGGTATCATCCTGCTGGTCGAGCGCCCGATAAAGGAGGGCGACTGGATCGAGGTTGGATCATACTCTGGCACCGTGCGTAAAATCTCGGTCCGCTCAACCGAAATCCAGACTTTTGACCGCGCAACCGTGGTGGTGCCCAACGCCGATTTCATCTCTGGCACCGTCACCAACTGGACCCATTCCAATCTGAATGGCCGGGTCAAGGTGCCGGTTGGCGTCGCTTATGACAGTGACCCCGAACAGGTGCGCGACATCCTGTTTGAGATTGCCGAGGGCCACGAGATGGTCGACCAGCGTTTCAGT